>RFHL01001139.1 GCA_003696875.1 Bacteroidota bacterium
GGCCAGTACGATCCAGGCCAGGCTTTCCATCTTGAGGGCTATCAGAAAACGGCCGCCCGGTGGGGCGGCCGTGGATCTACATCTGTGACTTGAGGTTTTTCAGCTCCTGATTGAGCAGCTCCCGCGCCCGAAACAGCTGGGCCTTGACCGTCCCCAGCGGGATCTGCAACTCTTTGGCTACCTCGTCATAGGAAAACTCCTTGAAGTAGCGTAGCTCCACCAGAATCCGGTATTTTTCCGGCAGCCGCTCAATCGCCATCATCAGATAGCGCTTGCGCTGCTTCTTCAGCATGGTTTCATTGGGGTCGAGATCGTCGTCCCGCACGTCAAAGCGCATGCTGCTGCCGTCATCTCCTTCGACCGGCTGGTCCAGGGAGACCGTCTGTACCCGCTTTTTGCGGATAAAGTCGATGCAGTTGTTGGTAGCGATGCGAAACAGCCAGGTCGAGAAGGCATACTTCGAGTCGAATTTCTCAATCGAATTGAAGGCCTTGGCAAAGGCCTCCTGCGTCAGGTCCTCGGCATTGTCCGCGTTCTTGACCATCTTCAGGAGCATGTAGTAAACAGATTTCCGGTATTTGCGCAGCAGGGTTTTAAAGGCCTGGGACTCGCCGCGTTTGGCGGCGGCTACGAGCTCCCGGTCCTCCAGGGTGTTTTTGGATACTTTCGGTTTCGGTTCCTCCATGAAGGCGCTTTGATTAATCCGATAGGGACGAGGCTGATGTTGTATAGAAAGAAAAGGAAATCTAAGATGAGAAAAAAGGCCGGTACCGGCAAGTCAGTCCGCCGTAGGTGGCGGACCAGCCATGCCAGCGTCACGGCATATCCTAAGTATAACGCAAATACCGGGCCTGCTGTTGGGAGCACGAAGAGACAGAGGAGGATTCCCGCATAAAACAGCACATGGCTGCCATGAAAGGCCCCCAGCCACCGCTGGCTGCGGAGGCTATAGGCCCGCGACGCGCTCACGTGGCGCGTCTTCTGGGCCCACCATTCCCGCCAGGTCCGGGGCGGTTCTGACCAGGTGCGGCTCCCCGGGACCGTCATCAGGCCCAGCCGGGCCTCCCCGGCTGCCGCATTGATCAGCAGGTCATCATCGCCCGAGAGACGATCCCGCCACCGGGCCATCCCGCCAGCCCGCTCATAGAAGGCCCGCGTATAGGCCAGATTGCGGCCCACCGCCATGTAGGGCGCCCCCCGGGCCGCCCGGCCCACATACTGCCAGGCCGTGTAGGCCGTTTCCCATTGCACCAGCCGGTTTAGCCAACCCGGATACTGCCGGTACAGGCCCAGGCCCAGCACCACCTCCTGCCCGGCGGCAAAGTGCCGCCCCACCTCCGACAGCCAGCCCGCCTCCGGCGCGCAGTCGGCATCCATCAACACCAGATGGGCGTGTCGCGCCGCGCGGATGCCCTGGTCTACCGCCCATTTTTTCGGGGCCCAGTCGCTCGGACAGGCATCAATATGTACCACCCGTAGCCGCGGGTTCTCGACCGCCAACGCGATGGCGGCACTCTCGTCTGTGCAGCGGTCCAGCACCAGGATTAGCTCATAGTCCGGATAGGCCTGGCTCAGCCAGGCTGGGAGATAGCGCGCCAGATTGGGCGCTTCGTTGCGGGCGGCGATGATCACCGATAGCGGCGGACCGGCCGCCGGGAGGGGACGGGAGCAGCCTTCCCAGGCCCGCAGCAGGCGGGCCCGTTGCCACAGATGATAGAGGACCGCAGCGAGCGGCAGCAACAGCATCCACATAGCCCAAAGGTAGCCATTCCGTCGCTATGCTTCCCGGATCGCCTCCAGCAGCTGTTGCAGCTCCCTGACCTTATTGCCCTTATCGGCCTTGCGGTAGCCCTGGATCAGGGCCCGGATCAGGGTGTGGATCACCTCCGGCGCCGTGGCTGGCTTGAAGTCCTCCGGCGCTTTTTGCGCTTTGATCTGCTTCAGATAGCGCGCCAGATCCTTGCGCAGGAAGAGCTTGCCCTTGTTAAAGGGGTCCAGGTAAAAGGTATTGCCACCGTCGCGGTGCACCAGCACAAAGTAGCCCGGCACCACGATCCCCTCCATCGGGAGCTCCAGTTGCTCGCATATCACCAGATAGAGCATCCCCAACGAAAGCGGGCTCCCCTTTTTCGTCTCCATCAGCTCATTCAGGTAGTGCAGGCGCGGCCGGAAGGGGTTTTTGCGGTCTCCCGAAAACTTCTCCCGCTCATACAGCATGCGGTTGATCTGGGTCAGCTTTTCGGGCAGTGCCATGCCCGCCCGTAGCTCCAGCCAGATGCGGTTCGTCAGCCGATTAAAGGCCATGCGCAGCTCCTTTTCGTTCAGGTCGGGATAGCGATAGCGGGTCACATGCAGCCAGCCCTCCAGCAGCGAGGGGTGCGTACGCGCTTGCCAGGACCGCAGGTCCGAGATCACCCGCTCCGACTGGATCAGAAAGATGATTTCCTCAATCGAAGACTGGATCGACCCTTCCACCTGCTGCTCCCAGGCCTCCTCCAGCGAAGGGATCACCTCCGCCCCCATCGAGATCAGCTTGCCATGCACATGCTCCTTCACCTCCGGGTCCTCATCATCCAGTAGCC
>RFHL01001140.1 GCA_003696875.1 Bacteroidota bacterium
CCTCTGGGCCCTGGGCAATCGGGCTTTCCGGTATGACCGGCTTGGCGACCGCTGGATCGAATATTCTACCGAAGGCCCCCTGGGGGCCTGTGAGACCTTTGTCCAGACAGAGAGCGGATTGATGGGAGGAGGCCAAGGGATTTTCCAGCTGCGGGCCTCGCACAGCAACTGGCTCCTCTACGTCGATACCCTCACGACTGATCTCCAGGAAATTACCAGCCTGATCACGCTGGGTCCCAGCAGTTGGCTGGCCGGCACCCAGGCCCACGGCTTGTGGGCGGTGCAAAACGGACCCGAAGGGATTTCGATCCTTCCGATCATCAATTATCCCGATGGGCACAAAGTTGAGGCCTTTCCCCTCGCCCGAATCCACCACCTCCGTTTTAAGGCCAATGAAGGGGTGTGGGTCAGTAGCCCCGATGGTCTGGGCCTCGCCATAAACCGGTTTTTTCACGTGATCCCGCGGCTGCCACATTACCCTGCCTCCGCCATCCGGGAGGATGATCTGGGGGATGTGTATGCCATTTTCGGAGATATTTTCCGCATCAAACCTCACAAGGATCGGTATCAGGTGACCAACATTCCATTCTCTCTCAGTGGAGTACCTACGGGTTTGGCCTTCACCCCCGGGACCATGTGGGTGAGCACTTCTACCGGTATGCTGTATGCCATGGACAAGCAGGGCCACATGCAACGGCAATGGGACTTCAGTGAGCGGGGCGGCTGGATCTTTTACCTACATGCGGATCAGCAGCAGCGGGTGTGGGCTTGCCAGGCCCCGGAAAACAAACCCATAGTGGGGGTTTTTTATCTGGACGAAACCGGCACCCATTATTTTGGCCCCCGCCATGGCCTGAACGAGCGCATTCTCGTTGTATATGATGATCCTGATGGCAGGGTGTTCTGTGGGGGGATCGGCCGCCATAGCTACCTGTACCGTTACTTGCCGGAGCAGGACAGCTTTCGCAACCTGAGCCTGCCACTCCCCTTCCCCACCGACGATAATTTTGAGGTGCACGATTTTGCTTTCGGGTCTGAAGGGAGCATCTGGCTGGGGACTACCCACGGCCTGTTGCATTACCAGGGAGACACCATCGTGCGGGTAGGTCTGGGCAACTTTGAAGCGGAAACCGAGATCCGTAGTGTGCGAGCCCTGCCCGACGGCAGCTTGTGGGTGGCGACCGAGCGTCATGGAATCTTGTTTCTGGGACCAGGTCTGGAGGTGGCTCATTTTACCGAAACCAGTGGCTTATCGGATGAGGCCATGGGCTACCGGGCTCTACTGCTAGATAGGCGTCACCACCTGTGGGCGGGCACCTTTGAGGGCTTATCCGTCACGGCCCAGGCCAATCCCAATCCCGCCAAGACGCCCGTGCCGCAGCTGCGTCACCTGGTAATCAATGACAAACCCGGCCGGCCCGGACAGTCTATTCCCCACCGAGGGCGCATCGCCCTGGAGGTCTTTTCCCCCACCTACCCTCAAAGTAGCATCCGCTACCAGTACCGGCTGGTAGGCGTGCAAAGGGACTGGCAACCCCTGCTGGCCTCTCCTGCCTGGTCCCGCGACACCCTCCCCGGTGGGACCTATACCCTTCAGGTCCGCGCCCGGCAGGGCAGCGGCTTCCGGTGGAGTGACCCGCTGGAGTATACCTTTGAAGTTGAGGAAGTATGGTACCTCCAAAAATGGGCCATGCTGTTGATTTTCCTCACCGGGGCTTTGCTTATGGGCTTTTTCTCCTGGTTCAACGCCCGGCACATCCTGACCCGTAACGAAGACCTGCAAGCCCAGGTCGCTGCCCGCACCCATGAACTGGAGGCGGCCCGGGTCCGGGCCGAAGCCGCCAACAAGGCCAAGAGCGCCTTTCTCGCGACGATGAGTCACGAAATCCGCACCCCTATGAATGGGGTCATTGGGATGACGGACCTGCTGGACGCCACCCCGCTGAATGCTGAGCAGCGGGAATACCTGGAAATCATTCGGTCTAGCGGCCACAATCTGATCCACATCATCAATGACATCCTGGATTTCTCCAAGATGGAGGCTGGCAAGTTGCGACTCGATATTCGGCCTTACTCCCTGCATGAGGTGATCTTAGAGGTATTGGCGACCTTCTCTCCCCTGGCGGCCAAGAAGGAAATTACCCTGATGTATTGGGTGGATTCCCAGATCCCCCCTCACATCAAGGGAGACGAAGACCGCATCCGGCAAGTTCTCATCAATCTGATCAACAATGCCCTGAAGTTTACCGAGCGAGGCGCCATCACGGTGGAGGCGCGCTGGTCGCCACCGCAAGCCGGGGCGGAGCGAGCCTCGATCGAGATGCGGGTGCAGGATACGGGCATCGGTATCCCCCAGGACAAGCAGGCGGGTCTGTTCCAGGCTTTCACCCAGGTAGATGCCACGACCAGCCGCAAATATGGGGGTACGGGACTAGGCCTGGCCATCTGTGCCCAACTGGTCCAGCTGATGGACGGGCAGATCGCGGTGGAAAGCGAAGAAGGGGTCGGGAGCACCTTTATCGTGCAGCTTCCCTGTGTGCCGGTCCCTACCCCTCCTTGTCCAGTGGAGATCCTCCCCCTGCTGAATACCTATCGGGTTGGGGTACGGGCCGGTCTTCCCCATGTGGCCCGCCTGCTATGTCTGCGGCTGCAGTCCTATGGCATACTGGCCCAGCCCATCGCCCCCGAGGCCGATATCCCAACGGACATACAGCTTGTGATGACGGTTGCCCCTCTGCCCGCCGCCACCGAGCTGGCCGTGCCACAGATCTTGCTGGGTTTTGTCGGAATCCCCGCCAAGCTGCGAGCAGAAGGCGGCCCCTTTGCGGCATTTACCTCCCAACCCGGAGACAAAAAAAGCCTCATGGCCGCCATCCAGCGGGCGATGGTACAAGAAGCAGCCCCAAGCGGGGCTGAGCCCGCCCCGGTCGCCGAGGTGCCATCCGAGCGCATGCGCTGAATTTCGACTTTGCCTTTATACACCACGAAGAAACCTTCCCCGCCTTTTCCCTGAGTAAGAATGGCGGTACCTGCGGCATAATCGCGCTCCAACGTACGCTTGGCAAGCACTTCC
>RFHL01001141.1 GCA_003696875.1 Bacteroidota bacterium
AATGGGAGCCGGCCTGGGCGGCGCTGGATTCGGCGTTGCAATCCTTACAGGTGCCGGGGGCCCCATCGGGTACCTGGCACGCCCAGGCGCAGGCCTTGAGGGTGCTGGAGGCGCAGGCCAGCCTGGCCGCTGCCGCTCCGGCGGCGGCCCATTGGGAGCGTCGCCGCCTAGTGGCCCTGCGCCGGGCCGGCGAAACCCTCGAAGCCGCCTCCCGCGCCTACGCCCATCCCAGCGAGCGGGGCCGCTGGCTGGCGGCCCATGCCCACCTCTTTCCCCAAGCCGTAGCGGCGGTCTGGGAACAGGCCGGTGGCCAGCCTGATCCGGCGGCCATCCAGGAGGCCTTTGACCTGGCCGAGCGGGCTCGGTCCATGAACCTCCGGCAGCATCTGCTGGAGGTGGAGGCCCAGCATGGGGCAGGACTTCCCCCGGCGCTTCGGGCCGAGGGGCAAGCCCTGCGGCGCGAAATTGCGCTCCTGCGCTATCAAGGGACGACCAGCCCCGAGCAGGCTTGGCAACGGGCTGAGCGGGAGCGGCAGTATGACTGGTGGGTGACCCATCTGCGGCAGCGGTTTCCCGCCTTCGAGGCGCTATACGATCCGGCCCCCGCCCGAGAGGTGCCGCTAGCCTCGGACCAGGCCCTTGTGACCTTTGTGGCGACGCCGGTGGGCTGGTTTCGATTTGTCCGGATAGAGGATCGGATGGAGATGACACGATTGTCCCTGCCGGTGGCGGCGGTGGACAGCCTGGTACGCCAATGCCGCATGCAGATCGAGGCCCGGCAAGCGGCTTGGCAGGAGACTGGTTATGCCTTGTACCAAACCCTCCTGGGCGATGTTGAATTTCCTGCCTCGGTCAAGCGGTTGGTACTGGTGCCGGAGGGCAGTCTTTGCGCGCTACCCTGGGAGGTTTTGCCCACGGCCCCATCGGAGGCAGGCGACATCCCCTTTTTGGTGCGGCGCTTTGCCCTCAGCTACCGCTATGCGGCGCAGTTGGCGGGCCGGTCTCAGGCCGGCTGGAGTTTCCATCGACCGGCTCTGCTGGCCGTACAGCCAGACTTTGGCCCTGGTGACAGCCTGCCCCCGTTGACCGGGACCCGAACGGAGGTCGCGGCTATCCTGGACATCTGGCCGGGCCAGCGCCTGGTGGGGACGGCTGCCAGCGAGGCGGCGCTGCGTGCGCAGGCCCCGGGTTATGGATTGATCCATATCGCCACCCATGGGCTACTGGCCGATACCCAGCCTTGGCAGTCCTGGCTGGCGCTGGCAGCGGGGGGGGATGGTGCCGGGGTAGATGGCCGGCTTCACCTGTACGAATTGCTCGATTGGTCGCTCCGGGCTGAGCTGGTGACCCTGAGTGCCTGCCACACCGGCATGGGGAATTGGGTCGAGGGCGAAGGGATGATGAGCCTGGCCCGGGGCTTTGCCTATGCCGGGGCGTCGAGTGTGGTGATGAGCCTTTGGGCGGTGCCCGATGGGCCTACGGCTGAGCTGATGCCGGCTTTTTACGCGGGGTTGCGGGCGGGCTTGCCTAAGGATGAGGCCCTGCGGCAGGCGCGGCTGGCGTACCTGGCATCCCAGCCGTCAGAGCGGCAGCATCCGTACTACTGGGGCGCTTGGGTGCTCACTGGCGATACGGCCCCGCTGTCCCGGCCCCTGCCTTGGGGCTGGCTGGCCGGCGGCCTGCTGTTGATCGGCCTGGGGGCCTATGGCCTCAGGGCAAGGCGTCGCGCAGTTGCTGGGCCAGCTGGGCATAGTAGCCCGTACGGTCGTCCCAATAGGCCAGGGTAGCCCGCAGGCCGGCCTCGTTGCCCTGCCGGAGCTGGGCCAGAGCCACAAACCAGCGGGCCGCCTCCTGGGACTCGACCAGGGGCGTCAGGTAGCTGAGGGCCTGGGCCGTCTCGCCGCTTTGCAGGGCCGCGATCCCCGTGAGCAGTTGCCACTCGGCGGCAGGGAGGCCACAGCTATCGGTAGCGGGCAGCGCGGTGAGGCGGGAAAAAGCCTCCCCGTAGGCCCGGTCCTCATAGTGGCTTATTGCCTCGAAGTAGGCCGTGCAGCCGGGGGGAGTTCCCTCCGCCCGGGTGAGGAGACCGCTATCGTAGTGCGCGGCAAATTCCTGGTAGAGGCTTTCTGAGGTGGGCGCTGGCCGGCGGATGAGCCACAGCAGCAGCAGGACCGCCGCAGCCGCCAAGGCCGCATAGAGCGGCCAGCGGGGGCGCGGCCGGAGGGGCGGGAGACCTGCCTCCACATCCTGGAGCTGATCTTTGAGCCGCTGGTGCGTGTGGGTCCGCAGGGCGGAGACGAGGGCCTTTTCGGCCTTGAGCGAGGCGTGCAAGGCAGGGTCTTGGGCGAGCTGGGCCTCGAAAGCAGCCTGTTCGGCGGGAGACATCTCTTGCCGCAGGTAGCGCTCGATCTCTTGGTAGCGGTCGGGTTCCATGGCGAAGGGATTAGCGGAGCCAGGCCTGGGCCTGAGGGCGCAGGCGGTTGAGGCAACGGTTTTTTTGGGTTTTGGCGACGTCGGGGCTGCGATAGGCGAGGCGCTCGGCGATGGCTTCCATGCTGAAGCGGAGAAAGTAGTACCAATACAGGATGCGGGCACAGGGCTCACCCAGCCCTTGGATCAGGTCGAGCAGCAGCGGCAGGGTATCATCGGGCTCGGTATGAGGGGTGGCGAGTTCGCGGGCGAGGGTGTCGATCCCGGTGGTGACGCGGGAGCGGCTGCGGTAGTGGCTGGTGAGGCGGTTTTTGCCGATGGCGAAGAGGTAGGTTTGCACGCTGCTGTGGAGAGAGGTGATCCGGCCAGAGGCCACTTGTTCGTAGAAAATGATGACGCTGTCCTGGAAAGCGTCCAGGGCATCGGCTTCGCGGCAGGCATAGTGCCGCATGGCCCAGGCGACAAAGGGAGCCCGGTACTGGCGGTAGAGGACCGTCAGGGCACTTTCGTCGCCGCTTTGCAGGCGGGAGAGGATGTCGGTTGCCGCGTTCACGCCGGGGCATTTGGGGGTTAATCGGAGCGGAAAAGCAAAGGTAAGCGCTGCTGGGAAAAAAAAGGGCCTGATGCGTGCGGCGTGGAGGGGTTACGATCGGGACCCGCGGCGGAAAAGCCGCTTTTTCCCTATCTTGACCCAAAACCCACGCATGAACCGCTCCTTGTTTCTGGTGGTGCTGCTCGGCCTGATGGCCTGCCAGCCCGCCGCCGACGGGCTGGCGATCACCCTCCGCCTGCCCGACACCCTCGCCCGTCCCCTCGATGGGCGCCTGATCCTGCTAATCGCCACCGATGACCGGACCGAGCCGCGCTTTCAGCTCAGTGATGGGCCGGAGACCGCCCAGGCCTTTGGCCTGGATGTGGAGGGCCTCGCCCCTGGTGCTGCGGCCACCTTTGACGCCAGCGTCTTTGGG
>RFHL01001142.1 GCA_003696875.1 Bacteroidota bacterium
CCGCAAAAACTTTTGGTCCATCGGCACGGCGCTGACCTCTTCCGGCCTGATCGTCAGCGCTTCCGCAAACTTTTGCCGGAGCAGCAGTCGCGGCTCTATGAGTTTGGCGATACGCACCTCCAACTCCCGGGCGTTGAAGGGCTTGGTGAGATAGGCATCCACGCCGGTCTCGAGAATGGTGATCCGGCTCTCGTTCGAGGCCTTGGCGGTGAGGAGGATGAGGGGGATGTGGCTGCAGTTGGCGTCGGCGCGGATGGCCTGGGCCAGTTCGAAGCCGTCCATTTTGGGCATCATCACGTCGGAGAGGATCAGGTCGGGCTGCTCCGATCTGGCCATGGCCAGGTTCACCTCATAGCCCAGACGGGCGATTTCCTGCCGCAGATAGCTGCGCAGATCGGGATTGTCTTCCATGATGAGAATGCGGCCCTGCTCCGCCTGCTCCAGACTGGCCACCGGAGCTGGCCCGGACACGGCTTCTCCCACCGGCTCCAGCCGGGGGTGATACGGTCGCACCGGCTCCCGCCCCGCCACCAGGCTCAGGGGCAGCCGCACCCAGAAGGCACTCCCCTCGCCGGGCTTACTGCTCAGGCTGATCTCGCCCTGATGCAGTTCCACTAGCTCCCTGGCCAGGGCCAGGCCGATGCCTGTGCCCGGGCTGGCCGGGGTCACTGTCTCTTTGGCCTGAAAAAAACGGTCAAACACCTGCTCCTGCTGATCTTCCGGAATCCCCATGCCGGTGTTGCTGTAGTTTTTGGCCAAATAAGAGCTGTCGCCTAAGGTTTGCCGTGTGCGCAGGCTTTGCTGGTAAACCTGCAGCGCCTGGGCAAACCGTCTCTGGTCTTGGTGAATGATGCCAATATTGTACAGGAGATTGGCGACACTGCTCTGTTTTCCCATCGCTTGGTTATGTGCCAGGCAGCGCTCAAAATGGGTCAGCGCTCCGTCATATTCCCCTAGCAGGTACAGCGCAATCCTGGCCAGGTTGTTCGCCGTAGAAGCGATATCGGGATCCGATTGAAGAGCGGCAAATGCTTGCAGGGTATCGGCCAGGGACAGGGCCGAATCGGGATTGGAAAACAGGAACCCATCCCAGACATACTGCCGAAAGGCATCGGCCCGAGTCGAATCAGGCTGTGAAGGGTCTTGCCATACCGCAAAAAGGGAATCCAGGGCCGGCTGAGCCATCACTGACCCCAGAGGGGACAGGCACGCCAGTACCCCAAAAAGGGTGGGTAGATTTGCCATGTAACAGGGGAAACTCCGTGGAAAGGAAGAGGATACGGATTGGAGGAGGGGAATGGTCTCCTATTCATCGTCAATATAGTCCCCATTTTTCTGCATTTTCTATCCTTACCCGGGGCTATTCCATGTGTCACATGCAAATGCGGGCCCTGTTGGCCCGGCCGAACGCGTTCCTTCACCCTGGGTATTCCGTCATTTTTTTTGATGAGTCCGGTGAACAGGGATATCTGACGACATGCGTGCCTCCGAAGGAAAAGCTTTAGTCGACTGGCTCTTTCCAGGATTTTGGCCATATTCAGGACCTCTACTTTTTCATTCCCATGACGCAAAACGCCAAGAACCGCCTGTATGAGTTTATCCGGGAGCTGGGCTACCCGGACGATTGTCTGACCTTTCGCAGTTGGGCGAAAGGGGCAAACTTCGAGGCGCAGGTTGCGGTGCGCCTGGGGGGAG
>RFHL01001143.1 GCA_003696875.1 Bacteroidota bacterium
ACCGAAGACATCTCGGCCGCGCAGGTCATCTTTGGTCTCAAAGAAATCGAACCGGCAAAAATTCTCTCTGACAAGACTTACCTCTTTTTTTCCCATACTCACAAGGGGCAGATCAAGAACCGCTCCCTGCTACAGCGCCTCGTGGCGCAGCGCGCCACCCTGATCGACTACGAGCTCATCGTCAATGCCCAAAAACAGCGGATCGTCACCGCCTTTACCTACTTTGCCGGCTATGCCGGCATGGTGGATAGCATGTGGGCCTTTGGCCAGCGCATGCAACGCAAAGGCATCGACCACCCCTTCGCGACCATTCCTCAATCTGTGGAAAAAGAAGACCTGGATCTGGTCCGGCAGATCGTCCGGGAAGTGGGCGAGACCATCAAGCAAAAGGGTACCCCGGCAGACTTACCCCCGCTGATCACCTGCTTTCTTGGCACCGGCAAGACCAGCACCGGCGCACGGGATATCTACCATCTCCTGCCCGTACAATCGGTCACCGTTGACCAACTTCCTGAGGTATTTGCCCGGGGAGACCGGCATCAGGTCTATGAGCTTCTGCTGGACATTCCCGATATGTATCGCCTCCGAGCCGATAGCCCGGTTCGGGATGAAAACCTTGACTATCAAGGTCTTTTTCAGCGATATCTGCGGGAGCCCGAACATTTTGAGAGCAATATGGCTACGGTGTTTCCATACTGCAGTATGATGATGAATTGCATCCTCTGGGACCCCAAATACCCGCGCCTGCTCACCCGGGAGGATACCCGGGCCTGGTATGCGCAGCATGATACGCTGCAGGTGATCGGCGATATCACTTGTGATCCGGAAGGGGCCATCCAGTTTTCGCAAGAAACCTGGATTGATGATCCCGTCTTTATCTACCGGCCTGAGGACGACAGCACGCAGATGGGCTTCGAAGGGGAAGGCATCGCCGTCATGGCCGTCACCAATCTCCCCTGCGAATACCCCGCCGATGCTTCGCAGCAATTCTCCGCCGACATTCAGGAACTGCTGCCGGGGATTTTGGCGGCGGACTACAAGGCCGCCGACCCGGCAGCGGCAGGACTGCCCGAGGCCATACAGCGCGCCACGATCCTGTGGCGGGGGGCATTTACGCCTGACTATGCCTATATGGAAGCCTTTCTAAGCTGATATCCCCAGCCTATTCGCAGCCAAAAGGCGGGAGGTCACGCAGGCCCATCACATACTCACCACAGGCGGTGAGGGCAATAGGCCGGTTGTCATAGGCGATAGAACCCAAAACCCCAACGGCGCGGATCGTACCGGTAACGTTGGTATACTCTGTTCGGATCGCGTTCAGGCTCTGGTAGTAAGGCGAATTGGCCAGGATGTAGCGGCCGAGGAAGGTGTCCACGGCCGTGACCTGTAACTCGACCGCCCGGGAGAGGTCGCCCGTTACGCCGCCGCAGCGGGGCTCGGCATCGTAGGTATAGAGAACCCCAGGCTCCTGCAAATCGGTGCGAAGGGCAAAAAGGACCTGACGCGGGGGCAATAGATAGCAGAGGGTGCTGTTATCCAGGCCCGAGCAGCCAGTGCTGCGATCAAAAAGGCGGGTAGGCCCATAGTGATGGGTCTGTTGTCGCCCGTTGGCCCAGAAGCGAAAGAGGACCCGTAACTCGTAGCGAAAAGCGCGCCCGGGCTGGCTCTCGGGATTGGTGCGAAAACGCACCTGCACGGAGTCTTCGAAGGGGACACGCCGCAAGCAGCGTTGACTTCCCTCGCGCACATATCCCGGCGAAAGGAGCGCCGGCCGTGGCGGGATTTGGGTAGTTGCCGTCAGGTACAGGCTGCTATCGACATCGGAGCGGATATGTAGGGTATAGCGCCGACCCGGCTGTAGCCGGGCTGCTCCCTCGGTTTCGAAGCGATAAGCCGAGGTCGTTGGCCCAAAATCGCCCCGACTGGTATCCTTGGCGATTTCCCGGACCCAGGTAGCGGTGTAGGTTTGGGTTCCCCCCTCCAACTGTACCGATAGACCGGGCACTGAGGGATCATGACTCCGGGCAAAAGGGACGGCATCGGCCTCAATCTGAAACACTCGGCTCACCCGGATGTATTGGGCATCCGCGTCGGGATCCAGTACTCCGTATACGGCATAAATTTCCTCTTCCGGTGCGTAGAGCTCCAGCTCTTCGCTACAGGACAGGAGGCACAGCATGCCTATCCATGCTATGTATCGTAGCCGTCGGGGCATATGGCTGGTATGTGCCAATCAAATCCTTGTCCCCCGCTTGTACAAAATCAAATGGCGCCGGACATTTCTCAGAACGCCAGGGCTGAGCTTCGGAACCGAAGCTCAGAGAATGTTGAGTACCTGCTCCTTGATTTTGTCGAGCTCATCCTTCATCCCTACCACGAGGCGCTGAATATGCGCATCGTTGGCCTTGGAGCCGATCGTGTTGATTTCCCGACCCATCTCCTGAGAAAGAAACTGTAGCTGCTTGCCGTTGTTTTCGTCGGACTGCCGCAGTTCTTCAAAGAAGGTCAGGTGCTGGCTAAGACGCACAATTTCTTCGTTGATGTCGAGCTTTTCTACATAAAAAATCAGCTCCTGCTCAAAGCGGTTCCGATCAATCTCAACCTTTCTCCGGAGGTCTACCATCGCCTGATCTATGCGGCTGCGAACGTCCTCCAGACGGCGGGGGGCCTCCACTTTGACTTCTTCCAAAGCGGCACTGATCGCCGCTACACAGCGGGCGAGGTCCCGGTCCAGAGCGGCGCCTTCTTCCTTGCGGCTTTCCACCATCTGGTCTATGGCCTGACTCAGGGCTTGCTCCACCAACTGCCACTCCTCGGGATCCTCCTGTTCCACTTCGGTAGGGATGACTTCCGGAAGCTCCAAGAGCAGAGCCAGATCAATCTTGGGTGGGATCCCCAGAAATTCGGCGATCTCGGTAAGCTCCTTGTAGTAGCGCTTCACCAGCGCCCGGTTCACATTTAGGGTCCGCTTATCGGGGTTTAGCACCTCCACATTCATGACCATCATGACCTTGCCACGCTCTAGTTTCCGGTTGAGCGCCGCCCGGACCCGGTTTTCGTACTTGAGATAGACCCGGGGCAGTTTCAGGGTCGCTTCGAGAAATTTGCTGTTCAGCGATTTGAGCTCGACGGTGACCTTGTAGTTAGGGGAGCTAAGCGTCGCGGCCCCATAGCCGGTCATAGATTGGATCATGGGATTCTTTTAAGGAAAGGATGAAAATTTACGAATTCTAATTGTAACTTACCGTCAACTGGGGCAAAATCGTCCAAGCCATTTAAAGCCAAAAACGACATTTCTGCATTCCCGAAGCCTGGTATATGCACATCCAGTTTCTCGGTACCGGCGGCGCTTTTGATTATCAACTTGGCAACTCAGCCGCCTGGATTGAGTTCCGAGGGCATAGGATTTTGCTCGATTGTGGGAGTACGGTCTACCCCCGTTTGCGGGAAACCGGGTTGATCCACGAGATCGACTACATCCTGATCACCCATTGTCATGACGATCACGTAGGGACCCTCAGTACCCTCTTGCTGCACCATGCCTACAACCGGCCGGTGCCGAACAAGCCCATTATTCTGGCCCCTACCCTCAGCTTTCGCAATCATCTGTATCAATTGCTCTCCTTTTCCATCCCCGTACCAGAGGATTTCGTGAAGTTTGCTCCCATTTACGAGCTTCGGGGCCTGGAGGCCATCGATACCTTTGGATTGCATGTGCCGGGTATGCCCACTTTTGGGTTTTGCTTTGAGGATGAGGACGAAATCGTAATCTATTCAGGCGACCTGGGCGATTCCCGGCCAGTATTTGACCTTGCTGCCCGCAAGCGCCGGCATGGCAAACCGATCCGCATTTTCCACGAGATGAGCTTCGAGGAAACCAACGGTGTGCATACTCATTACAAGGAGTTGGAAAAGCAGCTGGATACCTACAACATCTTCGCCTATCACCTGGATCCTGCCGACACCCCGGCCAACAACCGGGTTCCCCTAGTTATTGATCAGCCGGACCTCCTCTGGCACCCCGACTCAACCACCCTCTAAGCCGGTCCGGCTTATCCGTGGTCATGTCATCTACCCCAAGGCGAAGGCAGCGGCGGAACGTGCGTTCCGAATTCACGGTATAGGCGGCCCACACCTGATCGCCCGCCGCCTGCCAGCGGCACACCTGCCGCCGGCTCAGGCGCCGGTACCAGGCATTGATCGAAGCAACCTTCAACCCGGCCGAAACCAGCTGACGGTCCCAGTGCTCTCCGTCATGATAAACAGGCAGTCCCGGCTACTTCCCAATGAGTAGCCGGTGGCGCGCCACTTCAGGCGCGACCTCGGCCATCCAGAGTAAGGCGCCAGCATGAAAACTCTGCACCACGGTACGGGCCGGATCTCCCTCGGCCCGCACCACCGCAGCGATCGCCGATTCGATACCGGGATAAGGGCCTTCTTTTCCTTCCTTGATCTCAATGAGCAATCCGGCTTTGCCATTGAACTCAGTCACCACCTTGGCCAGGGTGGGGATACCCGTACCGACAAAGGCCGGCCCAAACCAGGCGCCTGCATCCAACGCCTTGAGTTCGGCCAGGGACCGGGCCGACACCGGTCCTTGCCCATCCGTGCAGCGATCTACCGTGGCGTCATGAATGACGACCACCTCGCCGTCCTCAGATAGGTGGACGTCGATTTCCACCCAATCTGCTTCCGCCGCGATGGGCAATCACCTGCCTGGAGTTACGATCCTGAGCCAGGGCCTCACCCAGCAGCAAGCATCCCAACAGTATTGCAGCACAGGGGTTTAAAGGAAAGCAGCTTTCATCCCCCGAAAAATAGCTAAATTTCCTCCCTGACATAATCTTCTCTATGGAGCTTTCTCTCGCCTTCAGCACCTGTCCCAACGACACCTTCATCTTCGATGCGCTGGTGCATGGCCACATCGACACCAGTCCTTATTCCTTTGCGGTGGAAATGGCCGACATCTTCCATCTCAACCAAATGGCCCATGCCGGCCAAACGGACCTGATCAAAATTTCCTACAACACCTTTGGCCAGGTGATGGATACCTATCAACTGCTGGATGCAGGCGGAGCACTCGGACACAACTGCGGTCCCCTGCTCATCAGCAAGGAATCTCTTTCGGTAGCAGATCTGGTGCGCGAAAACCTGCCCGTGGCCATCCCCGGGCAAAACACCACCGCCAACCTCTTGCTGGGCTATTATGCCCCGGAGATTCGCAATCGAAAAGAACTGATCTTCCACGAGATCATGCCAGCCGTGGCGAATGGGGAAGTAGCAGCAGGGGTGATTATTCACGAAAACCGCTTTACCTATCCCGACTACGGTCTGCGCCTGATCCAGGACCTGGGCGCCCACTGGGAGCAACAAACCGGACTACCGATTCCCCTCGGGGCCATTGTAGCCCATAAGCGGCTGGGGCAAAAAGCTATTGCGGAACTAGACGCACTGCTACGCGAAAGCGTAGCCTATGCCTTTGCCCATCCCGAAGTCTCGCGCCCCTATGTATGCGCGCATGCGCAGGAGATGGAGGAGTCAGTCATGCGGGCCCACATTGACCTCTATGTAAATGCGTATTCGCTGGGGTTAGGAGAAAAGGGCCGGGCGGCCGTGCGTCAGGTCTTGCAGGTAGGCGAAGCCATGCACCTCATGCCAGCCGGCACCGGATCGCGGGCGTTCTGATCAGAATTCCTTAGCTTTAAGTATACGCTCTCCTCACCCTCTGATCTCTATGGCCTTTTTTCTGCTTGCTTCTGAACCCCTACCCGATGGGCTTCGCCGCATCGCCCGGGAAGAAACCGAAAAAGCCCTTTCGCTGCTGGAATCCGATCAAGACCTGCATTTCGTGGTCCACGAAACCCGCAAGAGCATGAAAAAGCTACGGGCCATCATACGTCTGGTCCGGGATCAGGTGGGCCAAAACACCTACCGCTCCGAAAACATCCGCTACCGGGATTTGGCTCGCAGAATCTCGGGGCTACGAGACCTCGGCGCGATCCAGGAAACCTGGACCGTCTTGGAGGGCCGTACCCGGAGTAAGGTTCTAAATACCCTCATCCAAAAAGGAAAAACGGAGGTACAGGCCCGGCTCGACGCTGCCGCCGCCGCGGGTAATAAGGAAATTGCCACCCATATCAGCGAAGCCGCAGTGATCCTGCGAAGTGCCCTCGCTAAACTGGAAACGCTGGACCTGGGAGCGGATCGCTTCAAAACCATTGCCCCCAGCCTGCGCCGGGTCTACCACCGGGGGTATCGGGGCTTGAAGCTTGCTCGCCGTATGCCTACGACCGAGTACCTTCATCAGTGGCGCAAGCGGGTCAAATACCTGCTATACCAGATGGAGATTTTGCAACCATCCTGGCCTGAGCTAATGACCCCCTGGGCCCTTGCCCTCCAGCAGCTGTCACAGCTGCTGGGGACAGATCATGACCTGGCGGTGCTCTCCGAGACCATTGAGGCTGGCGGTCTACTCAACGGTCGCCAGCAGGGCAAGGCCCAGCTCCTGCGCCTTGTGGACAGCTATCGCGAAGAGCTGATGGCTGAGATTTTACCTTTGGGCCACCATCTGTATGCCCTCCCCCCCAAGGCCTTCCCCAAAATGATCGGCAAGTGGTATCACACCTGGCGCCAATATCCCGACACCTGATGTCATCATGAATGTGTCCTTATCTCCGGGCGAAATCCGACGGCTGGCACTCGGGGCACAAGGCCTCTTGCACCGCCGCCCCTTCGGGACGGGTAAGGCCGGTACCCTTCGCGCACTGGAACGGCTGGGCTATGTGCAGATCGATACCATCTCGGTAGTTGAGCGGACCCACCACCACACCCTGCGGCAGCGCGTACCTGCTTACCAGCCGGAACATCTCTGGTCGCTGGTCGCAGAAAAAAAAGTCTACGAATACTGGAGCCATGCGGCCGCCTATCTCCCCATGCGAGATGTGCGCTTTTCCCTGCCACGCAAGCAGCTCATTGCTTCCGGAGCGCATCACTGGTTTCGGCCTGATCCG
This sequence comes from Bacteroidota bacterium, assembly GCA_003696875.1. Classification (GTDB taxonomy): domain Bacteria; phylum Bacteroidota; class Bacteroidia; order J057; family J057; genus RFHL01. The sequence continues at coordinate 7,011 of RFHL01001143.1, forward strand.
CGCATGATGGCTTACGTCATGGATCGTATCCGGGCCGAAGGCCCTCTGATGGCCCGGGACTTTGAAAAGCCGCCGCAACAGGCGGCGGGCTGGTATAGCTGGAAACCCGCCAAGCGAGCCCTGGAGCAGCTTTTTATGCGGGGCGACCTTATGATCCGAGAGCGTCGCGGCTTCCAAAAAGTCTTTGACCTAGCCGAGCGCGTCCTCCCGGCAGACGCAGACCTGCAGGTGCCTGACGAGCAGGAAATGGCTGCCTATCTGATCCGCTCCTTCCTGCAGGCCCATGGCCTGGGCACCGCCAAGGAAATGGGCTATCTTTTGAAGAAGGAACAGAAAGCGGGTATCCCGGAGATGATCTCCGAATGGGTATCAGATGGCACCCTCACCTGCGTCTCGGTTCCCCGAAGTCGCGACTCGTACGTTACCTTTTCCGCAGCGCTATCCGCCTTGCCGCGCCGGGGCCCCCCCCCGCAGGTACGCCTGCTGAGTCCATTTGATAACCTGATCATTCAGCGGGCGCGGGTTCGCGCCCTCTTAGACTTTGACTACCAACTGGAGTGCTACGTGCCCAAGCCCAAGCGTCGCTTTGGCTATTACGTCTTACCCATTCTGTTTGGCGACCAGCTCGTCGGTAGACTCGATCCGCAAGCCGATCGCAAGCAAAGCCGACTGTACCTGCATGGGCTATGGCTCGACAGGAAGCCGCATGATGCCCTTTTCCTCAGCTTGGCTGAGGCCATCGATACCTTGGCCCAAACCAATGGCTGTTCCCAGATTTGTTTGAATCAAACGATTCCTCTGGAAAAGCGGCGGGGCTTACAGGCTTACCTCAAGACGAAGCTCGGATAACGTATAGCAAGGAGCTGCTCCGCTCTGGCCGGGATACGGCTTGCCACCAGGTGGACAACCCTACCAGAAAGGCGGGCACCAGCCGGGGCTGGCCGTGTAGATACTTCTCGCTGAGCAAGCTCACGTAGAAAGCATCAAAGGGCATGTGTTTCTGGGCCTGTACCGACAATCCGTGTCGCTGCATGAGGGTCTGCATACCATCGGGGGAAAAGTGGTACAGGTGCCGGGGTACATCATAGGCCGCCCAGGCGGCCTGGTAGTGCGTGGCGTCGGGTGAGGTATAATTGGGCACCGCGACAAAGAGCGTGCCTCCCGGCCGAAGCAGGCTACGGATTTTTTCCAGATAACCATGCAGGTCATGTACGTGCTCCAGCACGTGCCACATGGTAATGACATCGTATGGACCTTCCAACCCATAGAGGGCATCCGGTTCCTGCACCGTCAGGCCAAAGTTTTCGTGGGCTTGGGCACGGGCCCCCTCATCGGGTTCCAACCCAAGGACGTCCCAACCTCCCGACTGCATGGTAGCGGCAAATTCTCCGGTGCCACAACCGATGTCCAGTAAGCGACCTCTTTCCATCCCGGACCAATCCTGGATCGTCACCCGCTTACGGCGCATGGTGTAGCGGCGCACCGCCTGATACAAACGAGAGATGAGTCCCCGTCGGGTATTGGAGTGAGAGATGTACTCCTCCGACTGGTAGTAAGCACCGATCGCCTCTGGACCCGGCACATCTTGGGTAAAGCGGTTGTGGCATTGGCCGCAGTGCCAAACCGAAAAGGTACTTCCGGAAACAGTATAATCTTTAGTTGGAAATACGGGTCGCAGATCCGTGCCTGAACAAATAGGGCAGTGCTCCCGATGCAGAAGCGAAGACGACATGATGGGTGGTTTCATTTTTTTGCGAAAGCCAAAATAGGAGGTTCTCCAGAGAGATGCCCCTCTTTCTCCCAAATATTACCTCTTTCCAAATTCGTATAAAAATAAGAGAAAACAGGCGCAATTAATTGATATACAACTACTTAAAACATAGATCAGCACCTGTTTTAAGCCCAAAACAGGCCCGAGATTCCTCCATACCACCCCACCCCCCGAAAGCCGGATTTTTACACGATTCTCAGGCCGATTTTTTTTAGCGACCCATATACACCATCAGGACCGACACATCGGCGGGCGTCACCCCACTAATCCGGGAGGCTTGTCCAAGACTGGCCGGCCGCATACGGCTGAGTTTTTCCCGCCCCTCGGCGGAGAGTGCTGTGATGGCGTGAAAGTCAAACTGCTCTGGAATTCTGATCTCATCCAGGCGCATCATCTTCTCGGCCAGGTCTTTTTCTTTACGAATATAGCCGGCGTACTTGACCTGTATCTCAGCCTGATCAAGATGTTCTTCGACATGCCCCTCCCCTAGTTGCCGGAGCGCTTCACTATGCGCCATCATACCGGTCAGGGTTGCATTGGGTCGAGTAAGCACGGAAATCGCTTTCACCTTTTGCTTCAAGGGGGAACTCCCGATGCTTTCCAGGTAGGAATTCATCTCCTCGGGCGAAACCGAGATCTGATCAATTCCAGCCTGAAGGGTTTCCACGGCCGTTTGCTTTGCCTGCATCCGCTGGTATCGCTCTTCCGAGGCGAGTCCGATGGCATAGCCCAGAGACGTCAGCCGTAGATCGGCATTATCCTGCCGGAGGAGCGTACGGTATTCGGCCCGGGAGGTAAACATTCGATAAGGTTCCTTGGTGCCTTTGTTGACGAGGTCGTCAATCAAGACACCTATATAGGCTTCATCCCGCTTGAGGATGATGGGATCCTCCTCCTGCACCAGACGAGCGGCATTGATACCGGCCATAAGCCCCTGACTTGCGGCTTCTTCGTAGCCAGTGGTTCCGTTAATTTGTCCCGCAAAAAACAGGTTCTTCACCAGCTGGGTTTCCAGGGTAAGTTTTAGCTGGGTTGGGGGAAAGAAGTCATACTCCACAGCATAGCCGGGCCGAAACATTTTCACTTCTTCCATTCCCGGCACTGAGCGGAGGGCCCTGAGCTGCACATCTTCGGGGAGGGAGGAGGAAAAGCCATTGACATAGACTTCCACGGTATCCCACCCTTCGGGCTCCAGAAACAGCTGATGCCGATCCCGATCGGCGAAGCGATCGATTTTATCTTCAATCGAAGGGCAGTAGCGAGGCCCTAGTCCCTGAATCCGTCCATTGAACATGGGCGAGCGATCGAAGCCTTCCCGCAGCAGGTCGTGGGTACGGGGATGGGTATAGGTAATGTAGCAATGCCGCTGCTTGGTAAGCCGAGGTGTATCCATATAGGAAAACTTCCCCGGGACTTCATCTCCAGGTTGTTCTTCCATGACTTCCCAGCGGATGGTCCGACCGTCTACCCGAGGCGGGGTACCAGTTTTCATCCGGCCGCTTTCAAAGCCCAGTCCCTCGAGCTGGGCCGTCAGGCCAACGGCGGCGCGCTCGCCGGTGCGACCTCCGCCAAACTGTTTTTCTCCGATGTGGATCAGGCCATTCAGGAAGGTACCATTGGTGAGGACTACCGTTTTGGCGGGAATCTCCAGCCCCAACTGGGTCCGCACCCCCTTTACGCGTCCGTCCTTTACCATAAGACCGGTGATCATTTCCTGCCAAAAATCCACGTTGGGAGTCTGCTCCAAGTGCAGGCGCCAGGTCTCGGCAAAGCGCATGCGATCACTTTGGGCCCGGGGGCTCCACATCGCGGGTCCCTTGGAGCGATTCAGCATCCGAAACTGGATCATGGTTTTATCGGTAACGATACCCGAATAACCCCCGAGGGCATCGATCTCACGAACCAATTGCCCTTTGGCAACGCCCCCCATCGCAGGATTACAAGACATCTGGGCGATCGTCCCCATATTCATGGTGACGAGCATAACCTTCATGCCCATGTTGGCGGCGGCGGCAGCGGCTTCGCAGCCGGCATGCCCAGCGCCCACGACAACCACATCGTATTCAGCAAACATAACCTTGGATACATTTCAAGTTTAGCCTCAAGCCTCCCGGGGTATAACCCTATCCAGGAGAGAGGGTTTTCTGGGCCACAAAAATACGGTAAAATCTCTTGCTAACACCTATATGAAAAGTGAAGCCTTCATACCTGGATCTAAAACGATTAAACCATACGCCCTTACTCTCCCTATTCACTCGGGAGGACAAGACTCATTCCATGTTCCACGTGGAACATAAAAAGCGCCTCACCCACAAACCAACAAATGTTCCACGTGGAACATCGTGCTAACACAGTCCTTCCGGTCTAATCTGCAGGGCCGCCTCTTCGGCTGCCCGCATAGCGGCCACATCCTCCTCAGAATGGTCATCCAGGCCTATCAGATGAAGCACTCCATGGATCATCACACGGTGTAGTTCATCCTCCATCGACACCCCAAAAGCCTGGGCATTCTCGCGAATACGATCTATACTCAGATAGATTTCGCCCCAAAGCGGGGCTGACGAGTCGTCCTGGTATGGAAAAGTGATGATATCGGTATAATAATCGTGGGAGAGGTGCGCCTGGTTCATCTCCAGGAGGAAAGCATCAGAGCAGAAAACGTAACTCAACTCCTGAATGCTCTTTCCATAACCCGAAACCACGAGGAGGATCCAGTCTCGGACTGAATCCTCCTGTAATAATTGAAAGTCAATATCGTGACTATGGAAGAGAATAATTTCCTCGGGGGAAGCGGTTAGTTCCTGTTCCATGGGTATTGCGCCAAAACGAACCTGGCTGACTACTTAGATGTTGAAATACATCTCGACCGTGCGCCCGTCATCCTCAAAGTGGAGCTCATCCGAGAGATGCTGCATCAGAAATACGCCCCGACCGCCAATATTTTGGAGGTTCTCTGGAGCAGTCGGATCCGAGAGAGAACTCGGATCGAACCCTTCTCCCTCATCGGTCACCCGTACCAGCAGGCGATATTGATGCGGCATTTCAAAATCGACCACAATCTTCTTGCTGGCATCGCCTTTATTTCCATGAAACACAGAGTTATTGACGGCCTCGGTAACGGCCACCATGACGTTACCATACACATCCTCCTTGAACTCAAAGTCAGTACGGATGTCTTCAATCACCGACTCAATTTGGTGGATGATTTCGGGTCTACTTTCCAGCACCAGTTGCTTGGAAAGCAGTTTTTGGGCGTCAGTACGGCTATTCATTCGCTCCTTCCAGCTTTTTGAAGTATTGCTCGATCAAGATGATGAAATCGTTGGAATAATCCAACTTGTTGGTCTTGAGCAGCTCTTGACGAATTCGGTTCTTGTACTCCTCCAGAGAGAGTTCCTCAGGAGAAAGCTTTTCCTGATCTCGGGCGGTACGTGACTCGCGCTCGTCATCGAGATCCTGCTCCCGCATTGCCTGCTCGGCTTGTAAGAGCCGATTCAATATTTGCTGCTGACGCATCATCGTCTCATGAGAAAGCTGTTTGTTGACAAGGTCAGCCTCTGTTTCCTGCATGTCTTGCTGAATCTTATCCAGATCACCCAAGGCCCCTTGGCCCTGCTCCTCCATTCGCTGCTGAGCTTCCCGCAACTGCTTACGGATCGCCTCCTGGCGAGCCGCCATTTCGGCCATCTGCTCGGGGTTCATCTGGCCTTGCATCATCTTTTGCATGGCTTCATTCAGCTCTTGTTGCTGCTTCGAAATGCCCTGCATATTCGGCTTCTGACCATTGGGTTTCTTGCACATCTGTCCTCCGGCCTGGGCATTCATCATCTGCTGCTGAATCTGCTGCATGACATCCGAAAGCATGTTGGCGAGGTTGTTGATGCTCGTCATCGCCTGCTGTTGGTTCGCCGTGATGCGGGGGATCTGCTTGCTGCGGAAAAACTCCTGCGACTGGGCCATACTCTGCGTCACCTGCTGGCTTTCATCCAGCACAAATTTTTGTATCTGAAAGACCCGATTTGCCAGGGCTTCGAGGCTGTCGCGTACCAGCGTCATGTCATCCTGCAATTTCTTCTGTTCCTGGCTTTTCTCCTTCAGAGCCGGATCTCCATACTTCAGGGCCCGCACCTCGTCTTTCAGGTCTTCCTGATCAAAGGACAACTTGAGGAGGTTTTCCAGGAGGGTACGGAGGTTTTCGAGGTTTTCGGCATCCTGCTGACTCTGCATATTCATCTGCATCTGGCTGAGTTTTTCAGACATCTGCTGCATCTTTTCGGCCGCATTCTGCTGCGACTGCGAGGCTCCTTGCTGACTTTGCTGAACTTCTTTCTTTTCTTTTCGGCCCCCGGACTCCATTTGCTCCGAAGCTTGCTCCATCTGATCCCGGGCGTCCTGCATCTCGGATGCCGCTTCCTCGGCATCCTGTTGCAGCTCTTCCATCGCACTCTGATCAGGTGTACTGGTGTTATCCTTCATCTCGGATAGCTCCTGGATATCTTCCTGGATGGATTCCATCTGCTCCTGCAGGGCTTCCTGCCGTTCAGCCAGATCATCCAGTTCACTTCCTTCCTCAGCCTGTTCGGTTTTTTCCTCAAGCATACGCTGTTTGGCTTCCAAGCTATTCAGCTTATTGCGAATCTCATCAATCTTTTCCTGTACCTCGAGCTGCTTGAGAAGCTCAAGGGTCCGCTCCAAGCTCTTGCGCAAGTCCTCATCATTAAGCTGTAGCTGGGCCATCT
>RFHL01001144.1 GCA_003696875.1 Bacteroidota bacterium
CATAGGCCCCCGAAGCCAATAGCTGGAATACCTCCCGCAGGTAGCGGGGCGTCTGCCAGCGCACCTGCGCGGCGAGGTGGCTCACCTGCTCGGTGTACTCCCTGATTTTCAGCGGGCTATTGGTGGCAAGCGCAGACTTTTCTTCTGAGAGCAGCTGGGCATAGCGATCCTTAAGGTCCGGGAGATCCGGGGCTCCATCGAAGGCCCGCTCCAGCTGTCGCTTGGCCTGAAAATAGTCGCTCTTGGCCTGATTCACGTGCTTGTCACGGGTGAGTTCGTCTACTTGCTGAGCAATGCGACGCTTCTGATCCTCCAGCTGGAATTTGGCGTCCGTGACATCGTCTTCGGTCAGGGCCTCGGCCTGATCGGCCAGGGCAAGGATCTCGTACTGAAGGTCGAGCAGTTCGCGGGCCGCTTCATAATTCTCCTGTGCCGTGGCATCGTTGACCTCTTCCTGGATATTGGCCGCCAATTGGCGGAGCTCCTCCGCCAAACGAGGGATATTGACCCGCCGGGCCGAAGGCGTAAAAACGTCCTGATACTCCTGATCGGTCATCAGCAGATAGGCATTGATACGCAGGTCGCGCGATTCGGAGAGATCCAGGGTGATCTCGACATCCGAACCACGCAGCAGGTCCCGCTCCAGGTCGGCCCCATGAATCCGGATAAAGCCGATCGGTTGCCCGGAAGCAGGCAGGGCCGTCCCGGGCCCCTCTATCACGGAGATGGTGAGATACTCATCCGCCCCTTTGGCAATGGTACGGGACACCTGTTTGACCAGGGTACGACGAGCCGGGAGCAGGGTATTTTTTTCAAAAATCACCTCCAGGCGGGTACAGCCCTGCTCTGGGTCATCCACCTCCAGACAGATGTCGTGGGGCAAAGGCTGGCCCACCACAGCATAGCGTCCCTGGGTAATCCCAATGGGTGGCAGCCCGGTGGGAACCGGCTCCATCTGCTTGGTATAAACGGTCAGCTCAAACTGGTTGAAGCTGTCCTTTAGCAAAGGCAAATACATGCGGATCTGTGGGGCGAGGGGTTGCAAGCCGCTGTCAAAGCCTCCGTCGGAGCGGACCACCCGGTAGGACAGACCGTCAAGGGCCTGACCTCCAAAGGTAGCCGTGAAATACTCCTCGGTTTCCGGGGTGGCCTTTTGATACGCCACCCGGACTTGCAGGGTAGCCGGAACCTGGTTATCCACGGCTGCGGGCTGCGCCTGTAGCGGCCGGGTACCCGCATAAAAAGCCGCCCCCACCGCGACCGCGGTGGTAGGATCCACCCGGGTGTTGACCGGGAGGCCCGTACGGGCCGCCAGCTGTTCACGGATGTAGGGCACATAGGTGGACCCGCCGACGAGGAGCACGAAATTCAGATCAGTCGCCTGGAGCTGGTTTCTGGCCATCAGCTTCTCCAAAGCCTGCCGTGTACGCTCAAAATACGGCTCGATCAGAGCCTCGAAAGCAGAGCGGCTGAGGGTGTAGAGCAGGTCATGGGTGGTACCCGCCTCGTCAGTCACCTCAAACTCAATATCCGTCTCAGCCTGGGTGGTAAGTTCGATCTTGGCATCCTCAGCACGCAGCAGGAGGCTGTGATACAGGGCGTTATAGCGGCCACTGGCGCTTTTCATCTCGCGGGAAAGGTGGGTAAAGGTGCCCACTGATTCCAGATAGGGAATGAGCAAGCGCTCTACGATGGCCTGGTCAAAGTCGGTGCCACCGAGGAAATTATCCCCGGCGTGGTCGAGCACTTCCATTTCGCCGTCCCGGATCTGGACGAGGGCCAGGTCAAAGGTCCCACCGCCCAGGTCATAGACGAGCCATTTCCCTTCGGTGAAGGCGTCGGTTTCGTCATGATTGGCGTAGGCGAGGCTGGCGGCGATGGGTTCTTGCAGCAACTGCACCTGTGAAAAGCCGGCCTCATGGCCGGCGGCACGGGTGGCATTGGCCTGTACCGTATCGAAGGAGGCCGGAATGGTGATGACTGCCGCCGTGGGCTGCTCACCGGTATGGATAAACTGCTTCAACTCCCGTAGCACGTGCGCCGAAAGGGTAACAGGACTCATGGTTTCGCCGGCCACCTGATAGACCTCCGAGGTCCCCATTTTCCGCTTAAAGGCTGCCGCGACCTCATCGGGGGCGCGATGGCGCCATTCCCGGGCTTTATCGCCGACCAGCAGGCGGCCTTTGCGCATAGCCACCACCGAGGGAAGGGTGTCTTTTTGGCCCACGGGATTGCGAAATACGATGACCTGCCCTTTATCAAATTTGGCAATGGCGGAATTGGTGGTGCCTAGATCAATACCGAAGTTAATCATAGGGAAGAGAAATCAGAAGATCAGAGGTCAGGGGTTCCCGATTCTCGGGATTTCATTACGTTCAACAGAGGTCAGAAGAGAAAGGCCTTCGTTTTGGGATGGGAAGAAGGTCAAACTCATACGCCATGGTGTCCCGGAGCCGGGCCTTCTGCGGAAGGAACGCCATCCGCCAAGCTTGGCTCGTCGTCACGTATGGTTGTTCGCAAGCCTGGACAAAAAGTTCCCGGTCTCAGGTGCGGCTGGGACTACCCTCAACCACCACCAGCCCCTGCTGGACCAGCTGCCGCCCCTCTTTTTCCTGCCAGTACACAATGGGCTTGATCACCTCGGTGATCCGCAGGTTCTCTGAGCAGGTGCCGGCAATAGAAGCTTCACAGTCGGTGCGGGTTTCGTCGTAGGCCTCCCCCAGGGGATCATGCCAGATGAGCCCCAACTCAGCCAGTGCCCGGCTCATGCGATCCAGGTTTCGGGACAGGCTCCGGTTATCGGCCAGTTTCTGAGTCAAGGCAAAGGTCTGATTGACCAACAACAGGAGGGCATCAAGTTGGGATTTGGAGTAAGGCAGCGTCATGATAAACAAGCACTTAGGATGGAGGCAAGACCAGTCGCAGGGCATCCGGCACCAACTCAAAACGGGCCGGCAGTTGACCTACCAGCTCGCCATCAAGCTCCAGTTGACTGCCTGGCACAGCTTCCAGCCAGATGGTGGTAGCGCGATGGTGATGCGCCAGCGGATGCTGGTAAATGGATCCATCAAAGAGCCGGAACACATTTAGCAGAACCCGCCAGGGCGACATCGCCGCGATGATGGTCAGGTCAAACAGGCCATCATTGGGGTCAGAGCGAGGCACGAGCTGCATCCCGCCGCCGCTATAGCGGCCCAGCCCCACATTGGCCACAATGGCGGGTCCGGTCCAGGTGAAGGCTTCTGCCCGCGCCTGTATTTCAGGAGATCGATAGCGAAAGAGATACCGTAGCAAGCCTAGAAAATAGCGCGCCCCGCCTCCGCGGACGTTACGGGCGTTTTGCTGCGCCACGATATACGCATCAAAAGCCATGCCGGCTACATTGGCAAAGTAGCGGGTCGTCTCGGCCCCATCGCTGGCAAAAGTGACCCGGCCCACATCCTGCAGCCGCTCCTGCGGCTGGCGCAGCATCTCTATCCATGCGTCCAGTTTGCGGGGGATGCCATAAAAACGGGCCCAGTCGGTTCCCGTTCCGGCTGGCAAAAAGGCGAGGCGTATCGCCGAGCTGTTCACCGTTTGCTGCCCACAGATCCCGTTGACAACCTCATTGAGGGTACCATCGCCCCCAACGCAGATCAGCTGCCGCGCCCCTGCGATGATGCCCTCCATAGCCCACCGGGTGGCATCGCCCGGTGCACGGGTTTCCTTCACCTCAAACGCATACCCATCTGGACTGTCTTGTAATGCCTCCGCGACCGCCTGCCACAACTGCCGGCTTTTGCCACGGCCAGCCGCAGGATTCAGGATGACAAGCCAGGTGCTGTTTTGCATAGGAAAACCCGGCCATCCGGGCAATTTTATGAGGATTAATGCGTACTTTTATCAGTTCAGATGAAGGGGGTTTTCAGACCACAATCCTTTCTCCCCCACTCTTTTTTGCAGCCTGAAGATACATCCATATTTTGATTAAGCCTTCCTATGTCCGGTTTTTCTCGTCTCCTACCCTTCCTTCTGTCTGCTTTGTTCCTGTTACCAGCCTGCACCGGCGAGCTCAAAGAGCGCAATGCTGAGCTCAAGGCCCAGGCCGACACCCTGGCCGCGGAGGTCCGGCAACTGCGCTCCGAGCAGGCCCGCCTGCTGGAAGAAATGGGCAAGCCCCTGGCCGTAGGCTTCGAAGTTCAGATCGGTGCGTTCCAATACTTTGATATACAGGCCTATAGCGATGAACTAGCGCGCTTCCAGGAAGTGGAGGCCGACGGACTCCACAAGTATGTCCTGGGCCGTTTTCATACTTTTGAAGATGCTGAGGCCTTTCTGGCTGACATCCGGCAATTGGGGCTAAACGATGC
>RFHL01001145.1 GCA_003696875.1 Bacteroidota bacterium
GAACCGGGTCGCTATGTCGATACCCCGGCCGGCCGGGTGCAGCGCACCCGGGAGGGGCTCGCCCGTTTATCCCATGCCGATTTCGATGATGCTGCCCTACTGTTTCAGGGCCCTGAACTACGCTTTGCCGGAACCTTTCGCGGGCGGGAGGTCCATTTACATGGTCCCGTGCCCCGCCCCGCCAAGCTCGACAGCCCGGGCGCGCAGTACCTCGACGCCGACCAGATCGCCTGGCCGCTCACCCTGAGGGGCTGGGAGCCGGGCGACCGGATGAATCCGTTGGGGATGAAGGGCAAAAAGAAGCTCAAGGATATTTTTACGGACGAAAAGTTCTCTCCGCTCGCCAAAGCCCGGGCGTTGGTCCTGGCGGATGCAAATGGAGTCATTGCCCTCAGCGATTTTCGCATCGCGCATCGGGTGCGGGTAAGGCCCGAAACCCAGCGCATCCTGCAATTTGTCACCAGCACCTGATTTTGTCTTGCGCCCTTTGGCGGAAGGAGGCTACTTTTGTGTCATGAAATACGGCCTGCTTCTGCTTTCCCTGGGCTTGTGCCTGGCTTGTCAGCCCCCCAATGGCTCCCCGACCTCCGGGTCGGGTCAGGACAAGCTTCCTTCCGACTCCATCGCCGACACCCCCGAGACCTACCTGCAGGCCTACAGCCTGCAGATTGAGCGTAATCCCCGGGATTATTCGCTCTACGAAGAGCGCGCCAAGGTCTACTACGAGCTCGACAGCCTGGATCAGGCCATCCGCGACATCGAGCAGGCCCTCAGCCTGTACCGCAATGGCCCGGAGCTCCACTACTGGCGGGGCTTCTACGCCTGGGCTGCCAAGGACAGCGTTCGCGCCCAGGAGGAGATGCAAACCGCTGCTGGCCTGGGTTCCCAAAATCCGGAAGTGTTTTATATGTTGGGGCAAATGGCCTTCTTTCGCGGCGACTACGCCGAGGCGGAAGCCAAATACCAGGAAGCCGCCAAGCTGGGGCCTGAAGACCCGCAGTACCCCTTTGCCCTTGGCTATCTGGAAGAAAGCCGCCGGCGCCATTCCCGTGCCGCAACCCTCTACCTGCAGGCCCTGGATCGGGACTCTACCTTTGCCAAGGCGCTCCTGCAGCTGCATGACCTTTACCTCTATCAGTACGAAAACGAGACCGAGGCCATGGCCTACAACCAGCGGCTGCTGAACATCAATCCTCTGCACCCCCTCGGCAATTACAACCAGGGCAATTATGCCCTGAGGCGGGCGCTGGCCATCCTCAACCAGGCCGAGATGCCGGCCTTTCAGGAGGCTGTGAATGAGGCCGTTACCCATTTTTCGCTTACCCTCAACCGCGACACTGCCTTTGCCCAGGCCTATTACAACCGAGGCTATTGCTATTGGCTGGGGGATGAGGCCCGCGTCAATGAGGCCATTGAGGATTTTCGGGCCTGCCTGCGCCTGCAGCCCGATCATGCCCCTGCCCACTTCATGCTGGGGTCTATCTACGAAAAGAATGGCGACCTGCGCACGGCGCTGGACCATTACCGGGAGGCCGCCCGCCTGCAACCCCAAAGTCAGGATTTTCAGGCGGCTGTCACCGAGCTGAGCCAGAAAGTGCGGTAAGATATATCCCTCCCCTCGTCAGGAAGGCATCAGGTCTGGGACGGAAGGCGGTAGGGGAGGTGAATGGTAAAAGAGGCACCGGCTCCCGGGATGCTCTCTACTTGTATGCGGCCGCCATGTAACTCCATGATGCCAAAGCTGATCGACAGACCCAGACCGGTGCCCACCCCCACTTCCTTGGTGGTGAAGAAAGGGTCGAATACCTTGCGACGAACTGCTTCACTCATGCCCGCGCCATTGTCAGAGATGCGAATATAGACCCAGTCGCCCTCTCGCCAGGTCCGCACCGAGAGTCGCCGGATGGCTCCCTCTGGCAAGGCCTCCACAGCCTGAATCGCATTGGTCAGGATGTTCATAAAAACCTGATTCAGCTTTCCGGGATAACAAAGGATTTCGGGCAGATCGGCATACTCCTTTTCCACCTCGATCCGGTTTTTGAGGCGGTTGGACAGGATCAGCAGCGTGGATTCCAGGCCCTGGGTGATATCGGACGGCTTGAGTTCGTCCTCATCCAGGCGCGAGAAATTGCGCAGGCCGCGCACGATACGCGCGGTGCGGTCGGCCCCTTCCTCAATGCCCCTGATCAGGTGATTGATTTCTTCGAGAATGAAAGGATAATCCACCTCCGTTTTGAGGTGTTGCAGCTCCGGCGTGTCTGATTCCAACTGTTCGAGCCGGGCTTCATAGGCGTGCAGCAGGCGAATGAGGTCGGCGATGTCGCGCTTGAGGGGATTGACGTTGCCCGAGACGAAGGTGATGGGATTGTTGATCTCGTGGGCCACGCCGGCGGTAAGCTGGCCCAGAGAGGCCATTTTCTCGGCTTCAATCAGCTGAGATTGAGCTGCCTGCAGCTCGTTGAGGGTTTTTTCGAGGCGTTCTTTCTGCTGCGACACCTCCCGGGTACGGGTTTCGACCATTTCCTGGAGCAGGCGCCGGTTTTGCTCCAGCTGATGCGTGCGCCGCCGGATGTAGGCCCATATCCCCGCGGCCAATAGCAATATGGCCAGGAAGTAAAATACCGGCCGCCGGTACCAGGGAGGCGGGATGATGATTTGTAAAGAGGTGCCTGCCTCATTCCAGACGCCGCGGTGATCGGCCGCTTTGACCCGGAAGGTATAGGTGCCGGGGTCCAGGTTGGTATAGGTGGCGCTGCGTTTGTCGCGGCTATACACCCACTCGGCATTGAATGGCTCCATCCGGTAGGCATACTGGTGGCGTTCCGGCTGGGCATAGCTCAGCGCGGCAAACTCAAAGTACAAGACATTCTGGGAAGGACTAAGCCGGATCCGCCGGGTTTCGGTGATGGATTGTTGCAAGGGCGAATTCCCGGACGGGTCGATGGGGACCGGTTCGAAAAAGAGCTGGAAGTCGGTAATGACCACCGGGGGAGGAGTGCGGAGTTCGCGCACGTCTTCCCGCCGGAAGTAGGTCACCCCCTGATCGCAGCCAAAATACAGGCTGCCCGAAGGGCTGCGGTAAGCCGCTCCGATGTTAAACGCCTCGCAAGGCAGCTTTTGCTCTGCCTGGAAGGCGACGATAGAAAAGGATCCTGGGGTAGCGGCCCGCTTGATTTGTCCCAATCCCCGATTGGTGCTCACCCAAAGATGACCGCTCTCGGGTTCCTCCAGAATGGCATACAC
>RFHL01001146.1 GCA_003696875.1 Bacteroidota bacterium
CCTCCCCCCCAACAACGCGTGGGAGTACTTCGAAGACCTCTACCTCAAATGCGCCCGGGAAGGTGTTTCCCCCAACCTCCTCTCCGACGATGGAGGGTCTACCTCAACATCCAACTCCAGCGAAGAAAACTGACAGATCCGTCGAACATGCACACCTATCGTGCGTAACATGCAAGTCCCAATACAAAGGAGAAAACAGTGGACGATATTCTCAGCAGAATGGCCCAGCACGCCCAAGAGTGGAACAGCATCCCCGAAGACTATGGGACTCCGCCCAACCCTGGACCCGGCCTCAGCGAGAACATGCTGACGGGCATCTCCCTCAAAGACACCAAGATCAACCTCAAGCGCAACAAGCAGAAGGTTGGGGAGATGGAAGGCGCAGCGGTCACCTTCAAGCTCGCACTCCTCAGCCCGTCACCCAACATGCAGGAGGGCAGCGAGTGGCCTGTCACCTACCGCATTCCCCTCGAACCTCTCGACAGATTCCCGGAAGACGGCGCCCGCAACTACTACAGCCGAGTGATCGGGCAACTCAAGGGTGCCTTCAAGACCATCCTCGGCTCCCGAGCCACGGGGGACATCGCGGCGGACATCAAGCTGATCCAGTCGGAGATTCAGCAGGCAGACGCCAATGACGCCGCCATCACCGTTCAGGTTGAAACGACCCAGGACGGCGACTTCTTCCGCCACATCTTCCGGAAGAGAATGGACGGAACCACCTCCTGAACCCCCCCCGTGCAAGCTCCCACCCCGTAACAGGGGTGGGGGTCTTTTTGAGCTCTCATCTCTTCTTCTCCCCCACCACGGGGGGCCGGGCCTAACCAGCTCGGTCCCCTTTTCGCGCCAGGCTCTCCACATCCCGACCATCCATCGTGTCAGTGGCGAGCTAAATCCTTTCACCCTCTTGGCTGGGGAGGGGTAACGATGGAACCAGCCACTTTTTTCACTCATGCCCAGATCGAAGAAACGAATCCGTTACGCCTTCGACACCTCCAACCCAAACCTCACCGAGTTTCAATCTGTAACCGAGCACCCCACCACAGCCCTCATCCTTCCTCACACCCCTACCGCTCCCAACGATTTCATCTGCTCACCTACAATCATCCCCGCCCCGACCCGCCTCACGATCAACCTCAACCTTGCACCATCCCCTTATCACGGCGTCCGAGTAGGCGACTTCCTGACCGCCTTCCTCTTCCTCACCGCCGCCAGCAACTACCTCGTACTGTGCCACCCCCCCTCTCAAGCCATCCAACACATAAGCGTCACATACTTCCTCGAAAGCGTCGCAGAATCATCTAACCAAACTTTGCCCTCAATCTTGCACGGGGGGGGTATAAGGGAAACATATTGGACTGAGTTTGAAACCGGCTTCGTGATTGAGTGCCCCACCTATCAACTCTTTTTAGCGCTTGCCCAAAGAGTTGGACCGCCCAATACTTCAGATGCCCTCCGCGTATGGGCACCTCTTCTCACCCCCAAGCGAGTCCCCGCATCACTGCGATTCTTTCCCCAATCCGAGAGCCGCCTCTACCAGATATGGCTGAGATTGGATTGCACCCCCATCCTCGAAGGAGACCAACAAGATGACCCCCAACCTTGATGAACTCATGAGAATCTCTGTCACACGCCACGCCAAGTACCCCAACTTCCGATCTGGAAACATCGTGTACCCAGCGTTGGGGCTTGCGGGGGAAAGCGGCGAGGTGGTGGAGATCGTGAAGAAGGCTTTGCGGCGCGCCAACTCCTCCGAATACGGGTGCGCCGCTAACATCCTCACCAACGATGAGCGATCACGGTTGACACTTGAGATTGGCGATGTGTTGTGGTATGTTGAGGCACTCTGCAGGGAACTGGGCATCACCCCCCACCAAGCGATGCAGGCAACCCTCGCGAAGCTGGATGAGCGACACAAGGAGGCAAGCGAATGAAGGTGTACAAGGAGCTGGACCCGAGGGCGTCTAAGCGTGTTTCACATTTGCAGGACACCCGTAACCGACTCTACGACCCCTTCTTCACCTACCTCCAGAAGCAGAGTGATCCCCCCCTCTCTGCTCGCGCCAGAATCGTCGAGATGTCCCGCTACTTCCGGGAGGGTGAGACTTCCTCCGACGAAGTGTTTGCGAGGGTGCTCGTCCACCAAGCGAGGTTGTGGGAGGCTGCCTGTGGAGAGGAGATCCGCTACGGCGACGCCCGCTTCGTAGAACTCTGCGAACTCGGCTTGTTGCTGAAGAAGAGAGTGAGCATGCTGGCGGGGCGTACTCTGTGGCTGGGTGGCACCGACAAGTCCGCCGAGTGCGAGGCCACCCAGTTCAACTGCTGCCACATCGTGCTGGACTCGCCACAAGCGCTGCGGGAAGCCATGTGGTTGCTGTTGCAGGGCTGTGGCGTGGGGGGCACCCTCCCCAGCTCCACACAGGGTTGCACGATTCAGCGGTGGGTCCAGCGTCCAAAGACTGTCATCGTGCCCAGTAAGAGGGGACCAACCGACAAGGGTGATCCCAGCACCACCCTCGTGTACGACGACAAGACCCAAACCCTTCACCTTCAGGTTGGAGACTCCGCGATCGGCTGGGCGGATGCAGTGCTCTACATCCTCAGTCTCATCCC
>RFHL01001147.1 GCA_003696875.1 Bacteroidota bacterium
CATAGGCATTGACATCGTAAAAGTCCCGGGAAAAAGCCGCCGCGGGCAGGCCCTTGGCGATGAGGTAGTCGCGCACCACGTCCGACAGGCCGCTATAGAGCAGCAGCCCCTTGATGCCGGCCCGGTAGTTGCCGTAGGTCTTGCCGCTCACGGTGAGAGTGGGGCCCGACTCGGAAAACATATACTCGTAGCAGTCCGCCATCGCGCGCCCGTAGAGGGTGCCCAGGGTACTGTTGGGGAGGTCGCGCAGGACCACGGTCTCGGGGGCCGAGACCTGGCTGCTACGGCATTGCAGGCTAAGGAGAGCGAGTGGAAGCAGGAGAAAGAGGAGATGGCGCATGGTGGGATGATTTTTGAAGATTGGCAACCGATTGGTCGACGGTCGAAGACAAACAGAATCCTAAAGATATTCATTCTCCGGCATTATGGAAGCAGGCCCAGGCGCCTCATCTTGTCTTTCCGGGAGGAAAAGCGGATTTTTGTGCCATGGCGGAGGAAAATTACTGTTATCGTTTGCTGAGCCAGGGAGAAGGTCGCTTCAAGGACCGGGGCTCCCGCTTCTTGGCCTTTGCCTATCCCGTATCCGATCTGGAGGCGATAGAGACGGCCTTGCAGGCCGTGCGCAAGACTTATCATGACGCCCGGCACCACTGCTATGCCTGGCGTCTGGGCGATGCCGGCGAGACGGTTTTTGCCCAGGACGATGGAGAGCCCTCCCACAGCGCGGGGGATCCCATCCTGGGGGCCATCCGTTCGGAGCAGCTCACCTGGACCCTGGTGGTCGTGGTGCGCTATTTTGGCGGGACCAAGCTGGGCGTACGGGGCCTGATCGAAGCCTACCGTACCGCCGCTGCCGAGGCCTTGGCCGATTGTGAGCGGGAGGCCATCATTCCCCAGGTTACCTTCCGGCTGGACTATGCCTATGAGGAAACCAGCCTCGTCAACCGTCTGCTGCATCCTTTTTCCTTTGATGTGGTGGAGGCGACCTATACCGATCGCTGTTCGCAGACGTTAGCCATGAAAGAGGTCGACTTTCCCCAGCTCCAAACCCAACTGGAGGCGACCGCCTTGTCGTGGAAAGTCATAGACCCCGCTTGACCATTTGCTTGCGCACATACCCATGAAACAACGATGGCTTTTCCTGTTGCTCCTGTTTACCGGTAGCCTCCTGGGCCAGGAGGCCGCAGTATGGCGGCCCCGCGTACACCTCCCCGCTGCCGACACAGCGGCGGTGCTGGCCTGGGCCCGCCAATGGGGCGGCACCGCGCTCCGCCTCTCCGACTTCCGCGCCAGCCCGGTGGGCTGGCATTATACCCTGAGCCAGACCCAGGCTGGCCTGCCCGTCTTTGGCGGCATGGTCAAGGTCCATCAGGCCCCCAGCGGGGGGGTGGTGTCGGTGGCCCGGCACCTGCACCCGCTGCCGCTGGCGGCAGCGGCCTTTGCCTACCCCGAGGCCAACCTCTATCTGCGTATGGGCGAAACCCTCGGGGCCAGCGAGCTGGTCGTGACACAGGGCTACCTGCCCTGGCAGGGACAACTCCGGCCCGCTTATCGCGTGCTGGCCAGCGGCTATGATCCGGCCTTCAGCTACGCGCTCATGGTGGATGCCACCACCGGTGAGGAACTTAGCCGGCGCGATGCGGCGACCTATTGGCGCCCGGCTGGGGATACCAGCGGCCGGGGCCGCATTTTCCTGCCCGATCCCATCACCCGTAGCGAGACCGACTATGGTGCCCTCTTTGTCGACAGTACGGACCTGCACCAGGCCGTATTTGACGGCCTGATGGATACGGTCATCCTGCGGGACCTTCGCTACGAAAACGGGCAATTCTGGCTCGAAGGACCCCACGTCAAGGTGGAGGACCGGGCCTCCTTTTACTATCCGGTGGCGACTTCTGCCGATGGGGACTTCTTTTTTCGCCGGGATGAGACGGGCTTTGAAGATGTCATGGTGTATTACCATGTGGATCGCTTTCAGCGCTACGTGCAGCGGCTGGGTTTTGACAGCCTGCAAAACCGGCCCTTTCCCATTGATCCGCATGGGCTGAGCAACAGCGATCAGTCGGCTTTTTACGAAAACAACGGCGACCCCTATATCCTGATGGGTGATGGTGGCGTGGACGACGCCGAGGACGCCGACGTGATCATCCATGAGTACATCCATGCCCTCTCTTATGCTGCCGCTCCCGGTAGCAATTCCGGGCTGGAGCGGCGGGGGCTGGATGAGGGCATCGCCGACTATTTTACGGCGGCCTATTCCTACGATATGCGCCCCTGGCGCTGGCACGAGCTGTTTAACTGGGATGGCCACAACGAGTTCTGGCCCGGGCGATGGGGCGTTTCCTCGCGCATGTACCCGCCCTCGGGCAGCACCAGCATCTACACCTACGGCGAAATCTGGGCCGCCACCCTGATGCAGATCCGGCAGGCCATCGGAGATACCATTTGCGACCGCCTTTCGCTGGCCCATCTCTACACCCTGTACTCGGGGATGAGCCTGCCGCAGGCCGCGCATACCTTTCTGGATGTGGACAGCCTGCTCTACGGTGGTACCCATCGGGCGACCATCACCCAGTACTTTTGCGAGCGGGGCTTGCTGCAGGAGGTCGATTGCTCGGCAGTCTCGGTTTCGGAAGCGCCGGCTGGATCGGCCTGGACTCTGGCGCCCAACCCTGCCAGCGGGTTGGTGCAGATCCGGTGGCAGGGCGTCCCGCCTGCAGGACCTTTGGAGATGCAGGTTTTCAATGCGCTGGGACAGGAAATGGGGCGCTGGGCGGTGCCGGCTGATGGGCGCTTGCAGTTGGCGCTCCCTGCGGGTCTGTACCTTTGCCGGCTGCAAGCCGGCGGGCGCGAGATGGGGACGCAGCGTCTCCAACAACGGTAGGAGGGAGGTACTTTGTGGCGAGTTCTCAGTACCTAATCCCTAACCGATCCAGCTTTGCCTGGATATAATTCCAAGATTTTTCTTCTGGCGGGAGCGTCATGCGCCAGCTTCGGCGCTGGGGGGATTTTATGTCAATCCATTTACAGAAAAGCGTCTGGTCAAGGCTGCCTACCACCACAAAGTGGTGAGGCCCAACCCAGGCCGCTTCTTCGAAGCGGGTGAGCGAGCCGCCAAATTCATAAATCCAGCGACTGCTGTCGCTCAGGTCGATCCGGGCGAGCTGTGCATCCACATCGAAGCCAGCCCAGCGCTGACCGGCGCTGTCGGTGCTTAAACTCATCGAGTAGCTGCTGGGGTCGATGAGGAAGGTTCCATTTGGATGGGGAAAAACAAAGTCATCGAATCGCTGGAGGAGCGCCTCCAACCTATAAGAAGCTGAAATTATTCAGATAGGGATTTGCCGTATCGCTGCCTTGGGGCTCCCAGGGAGGGGGACTGAAGGTCTGGGCATAGGCGTGCCAGTGAGGAAACAGCCGGGCAATGTCCCGGGGGGAAAAGGCCCGGCTCAGACAAAGGACGGGATTGCCGGCAAGGCTCCACAGCAGGATCAGGAAGGAGAGACGTTTCATGATTAGTCAAAATGGAGGCAGGGGAATGGCTGGATGCCTCTCCGAACATACACATTTTTTCTCTCCAGGAATATTGTTTTATTTCAACGCACGGTGGGCCCGTTCCTTCCAGGCCTCTCTCGCGTAAAATTCCCTTTCCCACATGAAAGCCGTCATTCCCGTTGCAGGCATTGGCTCCAACCTCAGACCGCACACCCACACCCAGCCCAAGCCCCTCATTCCGGTGGCGGGCAAGCCCATCCTGGGCCATATCATCGACAACCTGATCGAGGCGGGGGTCACGCAGCAGGTGTTTATCGTCGGCTATCTCAAGGAAAAAATTGAGACCTACGTAGCCGATCAGTATGGCGATCAGATTGAGGCGGAGTTTGTGGTGCAGACCCCCCGCCGGGGGCTGGCCCACGCGATCTGGACGGCTCGGGAGAAGCTGGCGGGCGAGCCGGAAATCCTGATTGTGCTGGGCGATACCATTTTTGGCGAAGATACCGGCAAGGTACTCGCCACCACCGGCTCGGTCCTCGCCGTGCATCAGGTCGATGATCCGCGGGAGTTTGGGATCGCCATGCTGGACGAGCAGATGCGGGTCAAGCGGGTGATTGAGAAACCCCAGATTCCGACTTCTAACCTGGCCCTGGTGGGCCTCTACAAGATTGTAGAGGTGGAGCTGCTGCTGTCAGTGCTGGACAGTATGATGGAGGAAGAGCGGCCTCCGGAGGGTGAATATCTACTCACCGATGCCCTGATGCAGATGATCCGTCAGGGCGTTCGCTTCCGGACGCATACGGTCACCAACTGGTTTGACTGCGGCCGCAAGCAGACCCTGCTGGAAACCAACCGCATCCTCCTTGGCCGCCAAAAAGGCAGCCTGGCCGATCGCTTTCCCGGTTCGGTCATCATCCCGCCGGTCTTTATCGCCGAAGGCTGCACCATTACCTCCTCCATCATCGGTCCCTATGTGGCCATCGGAGAGTATGCGTCCATCACCAACTCCATCGTGCGTAACTCCATCCTCGGGGCCTACACCGAGCTGGATTATATCATTCTGAACAATTCCGTTATCGGCAACGATACCCTGCTGCGCGGCAAGTCCAACAGCATCAACATCGGGGACAATGCCGAGATTGACTTCGATCAGTAGCGCTGCCTCCTTCCTGGCCAGATTGCTACCAAAGATCAAAATACCTATTTTGGTCCCATCGATTAATCTGGCTATGCAGCTCATTCTCCGTATTTTTCCGATCCTCCTGTTGCTGGGCGCGTGCAACGCGCCCCAACCGGCAGCCCTTTCTCAGGATTTTTTCCTGGAGGAAATCGACATCTCTCAGCTCCAGGCCGCCTACGAGGCAGGCACCTACACCGCCGAGGCGGTGGTGCAGGCGTATCTGGACCGCATCGCGGCCATTGACCACAGCGGACCGGAGCTCCGGTCGATCCTGGCGGTGAACCCCGATGCCCTGGCCGAAGCCCGCCTTCTCGACGCCGAGCGTGCCGAGGGCAAGCTGCGGGGTCCCCTGCACGGGATCCCCATTGTCCTCAAGGACAACATCGATGCCGCAGGCATGGCCACCACGGCCGGCTCCCGCTATTTGCTGGAGAATACGGGCCGGCCCGATGCCCCGCTCACCGCCCAGCTGCGGGCGGCGGGGGCCATCATCCTTGGCAAGGCCAATCTCAGCGAGTGGGCCAATTTCCGGGCGAGTTTTTCCTCCAGCGGCTGGAGTGGGGTAGGGGGGCAGACCAAAAATCCCTATGTTCTGGACCGCAATCCCTGCGGCTCCAGCGCCGGTACGGGGGCAGCCGTATCGGCCAACCTGTGCGTGCTGGGCATTGGTACCGAGACCAATGGCTCCATTGTCTGCCCCTCCCATGCCAATGGCATCGTGGGCATCAAGCCTACGGTGGGCCTGGTGAGTCGCACCGGCGTGGTGCCGATCTCCTATACCCAGGACACCCCCGGGCCGATGGCCCGGACGGTGCGCGATGCAGCCATTTGCCTGGGGGCGCTGGTGGCCACCGACTCAGCCGATGCCAAGACCCTGCAGCCGGGTCGGCAGGTGTACCAGGACTACACCCAGTTTTTGCGGGCGGATCAGCTTGCGGGCAAGCGCATCGGCTGGTTTACGGCCTCCCGCGGTCAGCACGACGGCGTGGACACACTCATGCAACGGGCCGCAGCCTTCTTTCGGGCGCAGGGCGCCGAGGTGATTGAACTGGAAGAGGTCCTGCCTCCGCGTACCAATGCGGCCTCCTACACGGTGATGCTCTACGAGTTTCGGGAGGGGCTGGAGGATTATTTCGCCGCGGCGGGTATGCCCGCCGAACTGGAAGCGTTGAAAGCTTTTAACCTGGCTGATACGGTGGAGATGGCCTTCTTTGACCAGGACCTGGTCGAGATGGCCATGGAAGCCGAAGACGAAGTTGCCTATCGCGAAGCGCTGGAGAACGCCCGCCGCATGAGTCAGGAAGAGGGGGTAGACCGGGTGATGGACGAGCACCAACTGGACGCCATCATCGCGCCGACTGGCGGTCCTGCCTGGAAGACGGACCATGTCAATGGGGACAATTTCAGCATCAGCAGCTCTTCTCCGGCGGCCATTTCTGGTTACCCCAATATCACGGTACCCATGGGGCAGATCCACGGCCTACCGGTGGGCTTGTCCATTTTTGGGCGGGCCTGGAGTGAACCTGTCTTGCTGGAGATTGCCTATGGCTACGAGCAAGGGACCCGGCACCGGATGGTGCCGCAGTTCCTGCCGACGGATTGAGTTGAGTTCTTACCGCCCCAGCCACTTCCGGAAATCTGCCGATCTTCCTACCGAGACGATGGTGTCCTCGCCGGGGTTGGGCGCCAGAGTGATCTTGACGCGGCCCTTGGTCCACTGGACCATATCCTGGATCGCGGCACGCTGGATCAGGTACTTGCGATTGATCCGGAAAAAATCAGCGGGATTGAGTTGTTGCTCCAGATCGTCAAGGGTAAAGTCCACGATGTGCTGGCTGCCATCCTTCCGGACCAGAAAGACGTATTTTTGGGCGGCGAAGAGGTAGGCCGTCTCAGCCACGGGGACGGATTGAATGCGCTCCCCTACGGTGACCATAAAGCGTTCCCGCCAGGCCGGCGGGGCCTGCTGGGCCAGCAGCCGGGCCAGGGCCTGATAGTCGGGCCGGGGGGCCGCCGTCTGATGGAAGCGCTGGAATTTGTCTACCGCTTGCTGCACATCGACCAGCGTAAAGGGCTTGAGCAGGTAGTCGATGCTATTCACCCGAAAAGCCTGGATGGCATATTCATCATAGGCAGTAGTGAAAATGACAGGCGTCGCCAGGTCTATTTTTTCAAACAGTTGGAAGCTCAGCCCATCCTGAAGCTGGATGTCAAGGAAAATGAGGTCCACAGCCTGCTGCTGCAGGAAGGCGGTGGCTTCCCTGACCGAAGGCACCCAGCCGGCCACCTCAATGGGCGGGATGATATCTCCCAGCTGCCGCATCAGCTTTTGGGCGGCGAGGCTTTCGTCTTCTACGATCAGAACCTTGATGCTCATTCGGAATCAATGATGAGAGGGAGATGGGCCACATATTCGTCGCCTTCTAGGCCAAAACGGGGGGCCGCTGCCCCCAGCAGGCGGTATCGCTGCCGCAGGTTTTCCTGCCCGATGCCACTGGATTCAGGCGGGGTGCTCAGGGGCTGATAGCGGTTGCGCAGGACGACCTCCTCTGGCGCAAGGCGAATATCGATACGCAAGGGCTGCGCTTCGGAGAGGGTGTTGTGCTTGAAAGCATTTTCCAGGGCGAGCTGCAGGCTCAGCGGCGGGAGAAAGGCGTCCCGGGGGGGCGGCTCTTCATCCAGCCGCACTTGAAAGGCCCCCTCAAAGCGGATTTTTTGCAGAAAAAGATAGGTACGGATAAAGTCCAATTCCCGGTCAAGGGGGACCAGGGGCTGGGTGTAGGTATCCAGCACATAGCGGTACACCTGGGAAAAGGCCGCGATAAAGGCCTCGGATTTGTCCGGATCGGTATGCACCAGCGCCGAAAGCACGTTGAGGCTGTTGAAGAGAAAATGCGGTTTGAGCTGGTTTTTCAGGATCTCCAACTGAGAAGCCAGCTTTTCCCGCTCCAGCTTTTCCGCTTTGAACTTGGCTTCCTGCAAATCCTTGAAGATGATCATTCCCTCAAACAGGACGGCCAGCAAGTTGTTCATCATCAGCGATACCAGCACCAGATTCAGCACCGAGGGGTAATGGTAGGGGCTGTGGCGGGGATGGCCGCCCGTGAGGGGATATACCCAGGCATGGACCAGGCTGGCGAGACCAAACATGACCAGGCCTGCGATCAGGTTGGTACCGAGGAGATCGGCGAGCAGCCGCCGGGCGATGCCACGCTCCCAGGGCAGGCGTACCCGCAGCCACTCCAGGTAGCGGATGACGGTGAGGCCGATCACCAGGGTGTAGAAAATGGAAATGACAGAATCCAGGATGGCCATGGACCAGTCTTCGCCCCTGCCCTCGGCATAGGCGCCATTAATCCAACCAAAGAGGGTGTAGAAGATGGGCGGCAGCAGCCCCGCCGCCATCAGGATGGCGACGTACATGCGCCGGGGGAAAACCGAAGGAACACGACCCATGATGGAAGTTGAGCCTTTAAAGGGGCAATGGACGACCCAGGAGGGCCCAGACAAAAGTCCCCAGGGTGAGGAGGCTGTAGATCGTGGCAAAGCCTACGATCCAGGGTGTAGCCTTTAAGGTACGTTTTCTCAGGGAAAAGGCCAGCAGCGGAAAGACTTGTAAGCCATGCAAGCCCAGAAAGTGGGCGATGCGCAGATCGCCACCTTCGGTACTCCAGTTCAGGAAGGGCAGGCCCGTCCCGCCATCGGCCACGCCTACGGCGTGGGATAGGTGCTGCGACACATAGCCGCCCTCGATGCTGGCCAGCAGAAAGAGCAGCACGCCCAGGCGCAGAGCCCACAGCATGGGCCGGTCGATCGAGAGGGGTTGGGTCCACAGGACCCAGCCCACATAGCCCATGATCACCGTCGCCAGGGCAATGATGATGCCCATCAGCCCGAAAATAATCCCGTCAAACGGGGTGGCAACATTGAAGTGGGACTGTACCCCGCGGGCCCCCTGCATGACGATCAGGGCGATTTCGAAGGTAAGCAGTCCGGCTAGCCAGCGCCCGAGGCGCTGGATGCGCGCCGGCCGCCAGGACTCGAGCAGCCCCAGGATCCAGGTCATGGTAGCCAGATAGATCCCCCCGGAGAGGAGAAACTTGGCTGGCTTGATCCAGACATTGATCCCGAGGACCGTGCGGGGGTCTACCTGCATCAGAAGCAGCGTGATGACAAAGCCAGCCAGCATGCCTGCGCTGCTGTAGGCCAGCAGGGGAAAGCGTTGGGCGAGGCCGCGCCAACTGCCGAAAGCAGACGCTTCGGCGGAGAGCGGGAGCAAGGGCTTAGTCAGGGATTTCATCGGAGAGGGTTTGGACTTTGGTGAGACGGATGAGGAAATAGAGCAAGAAGCCTACGGGACCTAGCATGAAGGTGAGGAGCAAGGGCAGGACGATCAGCAGATGGCGGATGCCTACGCGCCGGGCGTCGCGGGTGATCCAGGCCCCGACAAAGAGGTCAAAGGCCAGATAATGCAGCCAGCCGGCCAGCAAGGCCGCATCGGACTGAAAGAGGGCGCGCACCTGCTCAATGGAGCCAAAGCCACCGCCTTGCCCCATGCCTTGGGCGATGAAGACCGCATAAGCAACCCCAAGCAGGGCCATCAGCAGCCCGCGGTGGAGGATCAGCTGTGTCCAGCGGCGGTGGGGAAGGAGGATGAGCAGGAGCCAGCCCAGCATCGCGAGGCCATTGGCGAGAGAAAAAATCTGTTCCAGCATAGGCAGTAGAAAAAGGGTGCGCCCCAAAGGTCGGGGCACACCCAGCATGATCCCATCGAAATCCGATGAGTGAGACTATGTGGCGATGAATGGGCCGGGAGGTGGTTGTACGGGAAAGGGGATCGCGCTGGATTAGCGCCCCCGGTACACCAGCCGCCGAATATCGGCGCTCCAGCCCAGACCGGTCAGGTCCTGGCAGGCCACGCCCACCATCGCCCCGGCAAAGGCCGGGCGATACCGGTCACTGCCGTCCCGGACGAAATCGTCCGACAGGATATGGGCCGCTTGCGGCCCGCCGGCGGGGAGCCAGCCAGGGCTCGCTTCCGTGCGGTAGGCAAACGTCAGCTGGTCTCGCTCCCATTGGAGCCGTAGCCGGATCAGCCCCGTATTCGGCAGGGCGATGGGCGTTTCCAGAACTTCCTCATACCGAAAGCCGGCACAGCGAACGAGTTGCAGCCAGCGGCGATGTCCGTCGTCATCCCCCATCAGGTGTAGGTAGTAGTGGTGGCCGGTAGTAGTAGGCTACGAGTCCCGCCAAGTGTTGCACATCTTGCGGCTGGGCTTTGGCATCGTATTCCTGCATGATAATGCCGCCAAACATGATCCCCTTTCTTGGGTCCACTTTCATGCTCAGGTACCACTTGCGGCCATCCTCGTCATGAAACATGGAGCCGTCGAAGCCCCGGCTCCCCAGAAAGACAGGCTCGGACCACGGGCCGGTGATCTCCTCGGCGGTGGTCAGGTAGTTAGGGGTATCCTTCCACATCCCATCGAAGCTCCGTACCTGGCTGTATATCAGGTGGAAGCGTGCGCCATCGTGGCTCAGGCAGGGGGCCCATACGCCGCAGCTGTCGGGCACGCCCCGGAGGTCCAGCAGCGACAGCCGATCCAGGGGGCGTGTCACCAGAGCCCAGTTCACCAGATCGGTGGAGTGATAGATCATCACACCTGGATACCACTCAAAGGTGGAGGTGGCCAGGTAGTAGTCGGACCCTACCCGCACGATGCTGGGGTCAGGGTGAAAACCAGGCAGAATGGGATGGGTCATAGGCAAAAGGAAGCGCTGGACGGTGGAATGAAAAAGAGCCTATGCAGCAGCCGAGCTGCGCCTTTTTGGCCCCAAAAGGGAGGGAAAAGGCGGAAAAAACGATTTTCCCGGTCATTTCAGACGTTTTTTTCGCCCAGTCCGGGGCTGCTTCCTTAATTAGGAAAGATTGGTAGAAGAGGCCCTTCCTGGCCCAAAACGAAATGACTTTCTCCCCAATTCCTGCGCAAAAATGGTACAGCACATGTTCCCCGAAAAGAAGAAACTCCTCCTGATCGCGTTCAGTTTGACCCTGGTGCTTTCCCCGGCTTTACGTGGGTTTGGGCAGGCCGTGCTGCCCCCGCCGGCTGAGGTCAAGGCAGTTATGCAACGTGTAGCCGACTGGCAGATGGCACACGTCCAGGACCTGTACAGCGGCCGGCCCACTCCGCACCATCCGCTGGCCTGGACCAGCGCGGCCTTCTATGTGGGGCTGGAGAAGTGGGCGCGAATCGCCGACGATGGTCGCTACGATCAATTCCTGACCCGTATCGGCCAGGCCCATGACTGGCAATTGCATGAGCGGCGCTACCATGCCGATGACCATGCCGTCGGGCAGATGTATCTGGCCCTTTATGAGAAGGTTGGTCAGAAAGACATGTTGCGCCCCACGCAGCAGCAATTCGAGTACATTCTGGCCCATCCGGCCCAGAC
>RFHL01001148.1 GCA_003696875.1 Bacteroidota bacterium
AAGATCAGCTTGTATACCTCATGTGACCAATGGCAAAAGCCCGCAAAGACCGCCGGGTCGGTGGGGTTAGGATGGTGGAGGTAGTGGAGGAGGGAGTCAGTGGCCCTCACTGGGTGGGTATCTCCCCCAAAAGCCATAGTGTCAGGGGTAATCCCCCATGCGATCACCTGAACAGTGTCTCCATCCGGAATTCTTCCGGCTCCGAAATAAGAGACCATTAACAACTTAGCATCTTCTTTGGCCAGGGTGGCCTGGAGAGTAGGAAGTGAAATGGTGGGGGCTGGTTCCAGCGATTGGTTGGCCTCATCAACCTGCTGGGAGAGAAAAAAACTCTGAACCATGAGGATTTTATGGACCGGAGAGTAGTCGGTTACGGAGGTCAGGCGTAGGGAGTCAAGATGACTAAGAACAGTTATCAACCTTCCATATAGGGGTTTTACAGCAGGGTGCTCCTGTCCTGTCTTTAGAGAATAACTTTGCCCTTCCAGCATGGTCTGGAAGATATCACCTAGCGGGATAACTTCTCCCATCGACCTTAACTTACCGATATCCTGAATGACCTGAATCTGGGCTGCTGCCTGCAGGTCACTCACCATTTCATCCAGATACATCGACTTTCGATGTTTCAGGATATAGATAGCCGTTTTCTGAGCCAATAGCCAGGTATGCAGGCATGCGCGAAGGTAGACCTGCTTCGTTTCTTCGGTTGGGGCTGTCATTGCAAGGATTCTGTATCGATGCCCCATGCTCGACAGGGAATACAGCAGGTAGTTAGGCGCATCAATATAATCCGGGAGTTTGAGGGGTAGTCCGAGCGCGTAATTGAAGGCTATATCAGGTAAAAGGGTCTTATTCGCCTGCTCGAAATAGACCAGGGAAGGTTCATGATTTTGTAACACGGCCTGATTATGCCCTAGCAGATAGAACATGAGTGCTATCATGGGGTGATTCGACCCAAAAAGCTCCTGTCGGGCATGTAACGACCATTCCAGGTATTGATTGGAACGGTTTAAATCGGGGTGGAGCGTCTCAGGATGTAAGAGGTAATAATAGGCTGCCCGATCCGAGTAAAAATTTCCATAGTTATGCCAGACCTGGGACAAGCCAAAGTGTGGCCGTTCAAAATGAGCCTGGAAAAAGCTATCTGTTTGGGCCAGTTGGGCAAAGAGCGGCTGAAACGCGTCCCCCCAATTCTCCGCCTTTGGTTGTCGACCCCGGGTGAGTGTGTAATGTCCACAAACCGCGATGCGGTTCATGCACCAGCCATAGGTATCCGGATCCTCCTCCAGCAGTTGCGGGATCTCCATGGCCGCTTCATAGAAGGCCTGGGCGATGCGTTGGTTGTCATCCTCCGCGCCGGTGGCGCGCTTCATCTGTAGGTCCTGATAAGCCCTCCCCAGCTGATAATAGGTCTGCGCCAGCCCCAGGGAGTCATTTGGATGAAAATCCCGCCGCAGTTGCAGGGCGCGGTTGCTGAGGCAGATGGCCCGGTAGCTGTCGAAGTAGCGCCAGCGGTGCCACTCCCCCTGCCGGTCGTAGATGGCCGGGAGGAGGGGATGTCGCTCCCCGGCCGGGCTCGCCAGGGCGAGCCGCTCAGCCTCCCGCAGGTGAGCGATGGCTGCCTCATAGTCGGCCAGATAGGTGCGGTGGCGGCCTTGCTCCAGCCGCCAGGCGATGCGGGCATCAGCGCCCACCGGCTTGATGCGATCCAGCATGGCCACGGCCAGGCGGTAGCGCGAGGCCTGGAAGAGGGAATCGGAGCGCTGCTGCCAGGCAGGTTGGGCGAGGAGGCCACCGCCCAGCAAAAAGATCGGGAAAAGAAGGCGAATCATGGGGAGTTTGTGTGCATGCCCGGGGAAGATACGCACATGATCCCACTAAAAAAAGGCTTGTTGGCAGAGAAAGAGGGTCGGTGGGGCTTCTTCCGGGGGACTCGTATGAATCTATCCCCGTGGGATAGCAGCAGTCTGTAGTCATCAGATTTCCCGAATCAATCTGGCAAATCTTGCAGGCGGGTCAGCAACTGTGCGGCCTCGGCGCTCTTGGGGTGATCGGCCTGTGCCAGGGCCTCCAGCAGAGGCGTCGCTGCCTGAGGGGTGCCGGCTTGCAGGTAGGCAAGGGCCAGATACCAGCGGGAGAGCTGGAGAAAGACCCCTTCCTGAGCGATCAGCTCGGTCAAGAGTTGGCGGGCTTCTGCCTGGGCATCGGGGCCCTGGGGGAGGAGGCTTTGGGCCAGAAAGAACCGGAGGACCTCGCTTTGGGGATCGCGGCTGAGTTGGTGGCGAAACTGCCGGCTGGCCTCGGGCCAGTCTTGCCGGGCGTAGGCCTGGTAGGCGAGGCGGGTGCTGTCCACGAGGGGGGCGTCTCCTTCTGTACGGGTGGCTACCTCCGCCGGGTAGGGCTGGTAATAAGCCGCGAAGAGGCTTTGCGGATCGGGTTGGCTACGGGTACTCCAGAACCACCAGACCAGAGGAAGCATCAGGAGGAGAATGGTGGCGGCGAGACCCAGTGCCCGCCAGGAGAAAAGTGGCCGGGCTGGGGTTGCGGCCAGGTCAGGGGCATCCTTTAGGCTCTCTTGTAAGGCCTGCAAAAACAGCAGAGCCTGGCGCAGCTCAGCATCTTGTTCCAGTTCCCGCAAAAAGGCCATTTGCTCCTCGGGATTGAGTTCGCCCCGGAGGTAACGTTCGGCATATTCAAGATGCGAGGAGGAATGAGCCATCGGGATGTTGATCAAACATTTAAGATAGTACGTTATTGCCTGGGAACAAGCTGCGAAAACGGGCAAAGAGCTTCTTGATGATACGCTGCTTACGCATTTTAATTGCACCGAGAGAGGCATGGAGGCTTTTGGCGATGTCATCTAAGGGTTTTCCTTCCCAGTAGTACTGCCGCAGCAGGCTGCGGCTTGGGCCATCCAACTCTTTGTCGATCAGGCTGCGCAGCCAGGCTGCCTGCTCTGCCAGGTCAGCTTCTTTCTCTGGGAGCGAGACCAGTTGAGACAGGGCCTGCAGGTCCAGAGGTACGTATTGGAAAGGAACTTTTCTTTGCTTGAGCAGGATAAACCGGCCACACCCATATATGTAGGCGGCCGGGACTGCCTGCTTCGCTTGGTAGCGGCCGGCGGCCTGCGCCTCCAGGTACGCCATGAAAGCCTCGTGATAGAGGTCCTCCATGTCTGCTTTTGCCAGCCCCCAGGACTGGAAAAGCCGGAAAAATACGGGTTTTAGTTGGGTGTATAGTTCACCATCGTCGGGAAGGGACATGGGCTGTGCGCACCTAAAAAAAGTAACTACATAAACATATTGTGAGAGGGAGGTAAAAGGTAACAATAAAAGCAACAAAAAAAATTTCTTTGTCGGTTGTTACTTTTTTGGTTCAAATCATAATACCTGTAAAAGAGGGCAGTCCGCCTATTGGCAAATAGGCCTCTCTTCTACACCACCACGCTCAGTCCTGTGCCTTTATCATGTGCTCATTCTGCCGATTCGTGCAAATGATTGGGATAGGTATAGGCTTTTAGGGTTTCTTCCTAAACATTCTCTGTGATGGCACAACTCTATGTTTATCAGGCGTCCCAGCTTGGCGAATTGTCGACAAATCCTTTCGATACCGGACACATTGTGGTCGAGATTGAAGAAGTGGAGTAGGGGGGAATGACTGCCGCTGTGTTTACCGCAAGCCTCAGCCTGGATCTGCCGATGCAGGGGAAGGCAAGGCGGGTATCAAACCCGCCCCGGCGG
>RFHL01001149.1 GCA_003696875.1 Bacteroidota bacterium
CTCCCCCACTCCCCGCCCGCCGAGCCAGCCGCTCCAGCCGGACCGGGTAGCGAAACTCTAGTACCTCTGGGTCTGTCATCCGGGTATTGGTCATATGATGGTGGACTGCATGCGCCCCGGCAAAGCCTGGGCCTGCTCCGGTCCCCCCCCCCAAGGTCTCATAGTAGCCCAGTCGCGCATGCCCAAAGAGCAGATTGTTCATCGTCCCCTGGCTGCAGGCCATGAGGCCCAGCGCCTTCAGGAGGGTGTCCGTCAGCCGTTGACTGGTTTCGACATTGCCGCCTACTACGGCCGGGCACAGGTCTGGATTCTCCGGAAAAACCGGGTTCAGCATACATCCTTCAGGTAAATCCAGCGAAATACCAGCCATCAAGCCTTCATTCAGCGGAATGTCCGCCTCGACCATGAGCTTGAGGACGTACATGACCACACTGGTCACAATGGCCGGATTGGCATTAAAGTTTCCCGGATGTGTCGGAGCAGTACCCGTAAAGTCGATATGGGCCCGTCCCTCCTCCAGGGTAATGGCCACCTGCAGAGGACTGCCGTCATCCAGAAACTCGGTGGCGGTGTAGCGCCCCGCCGGAAAGGTACGCAAGCGGGCCTGCATCTGCCTGGCAGCGTAGGCGCGTAGCCCCTGCATGTGCGTCACGACCTCTTCCGGCCCAAAGGTATGACAAAGCTGTTCCAGCCCCCTGATGCCGGCCCGGATCGAGGCCAGGCTGGCGTCCAGGTCAGCCATGTTTTCCGCCAGGCTTCGGGTGGGAAAAGGCCCCTTTTGCAGCAGATTCATGATTCCTTGCCGGTCCATGAGGCCGCCCCGTGCCAGCAGATAAGGAGGTATAACCACCCCTTCCTCACTCAGCCGTTGGGCATCGGCGGGCATGGAGCCCGGCCGCCGCCCGCCGATCTCGGCATGGTGCGCCCGGTTGGCGACATAGGCTATGCGCCTACCCTCCACATAGACAGGGGCAATCAGCGTCACATCCGGAAGGTGTGCCCCCCCATAACCAGGATGGTTGGTGATGGCGACATCTCCCGGCCCCAGGTCCAGAGCCGCCACCACCTGCCGCACACATACTCCCAGGCTCCCCAGGTGGACCGGGATGTGCGGGGCATTGACCACCAGTTGCCCCTCGGCATCCAACAAGGCACAGGAAAAATCCAGGCGCTCCTTTACGTTGACGGAAAAACTGGTACGCTCCAGCAGAGCGCCCATTTCCTGGGCAATGGCTTCGAACCGATGGGCAAAGAGGGAAAGCCGCACCGCCTCGGCCTGTCCCGCCTTCGGAGCAGGGCGGGAGATCTGCCGGAGATGCGCATGACGGCCGCTGTCGAGTAGCACCTGCCACCCCTTAGGGACGACCACCGTCGCGTGCGGGCCCGCCAATACGGCTGGCCCGTCGATCGCTGCCCCCGGCCGCAAGTTCTCCCAGGCAAACATAGAACCGGCAGCTCCCTTTACCAGAGCTTCGGGTCGATAGGATTCGTCTCCCGGCGCCAGAGGCGGCGGCATGGTCTGCCCCAGGGCCGCCACCACCCGCGCCGATTCCAGCTCGACCACCTTATCGGCCAGCCAGTGCCCAAACACAGCTTCATAGCGGGTACGAAAGGCCTCGGCCGGGGATATTCCGCCGGGCTCATATTCGATATCCAGGTGATGGCTTTGTCCCTGAAAACGCAGCTGCAGGCTGCGCCGGTGAATGTGCCCGCCTTCTCCCTCCAGCGCCAACAGGGCCAGGGCCTCCTGGTCCAATTCCCCAAACACCGCTGCCACATCCACCTCCAAAAGAGGCCTCAGAATCTGAACCTGGGCTTGCCGCTCGATAGACGCCGCCCCGATACCGGCCGCGCTCAGGATGCCAGCCTCGTAAGGCACCAGCACCTCGGCCATACCCAGGCGATCGGCTACCGCACAAGCGTGCTGCCCCCCGGCTCCGCCAAAAGCAAGCAGCGTATAGGTCGAGGGATCATACCCCCGACGCACCGAAATCTCCCGGATGGCACCGGCCATGGCTTCATGCGCCAGGTCCAGAAAGCCCTGCAACAGCGCATTATCCGAAAGGGGCGCGCTGCCCTTGACTGCCTGGAGGGCGGCCTTTGCCGCCGCAAGGTCTACCGGAATCCCAAAGGAGGCAGGATCCAACCGTCCCAGCAGCAGGTTTACATCCGTGAGGGTGAGCGGTCCGCCCGCCCCGTAGCAGGCGGGGCCGGGTACGGCCCCCGCGCTGTCCGGCCCTACTGTGAGGCGCCCCCCGTCAAAGCGACAGATGGAGCCGCCGCCGGCCGCTACGGTCTCTATGGCGAGTGCCTGCGTAAGCAGGCGGGCGGGTCCGACCTCCAATTCATAGCGAAAATCATACCGCCCATCGTAACGGGCCACATCGGTGCTGGTACCCCCCATGTCC
>RFHL01001150.1 GCA_003696875.1 Bacteroidota bacterium
ACTCTGGCTAACTTCTCGCCCTCCTGAGCGCAGCAAAGTTCCGCTTGCGGGATCGCTTCTGACTTCTCGCTTCTAATACAGCGCCATACTAAAAAACGGCCGGAACCGCTTCGTCAGCGGATGCGCCTCCCCCAGATAGTGAAAGATCGCAATCGTAGCCCGGCGCGGCATCTCATTGCAAAAGGCCTTGTCGATCATCACCGCATCGATGAGGAGTTGCAGTGTGGCTTCATCATCCCCGGCGGCCCAGGCCGCCCGCGCTTCGGTCAGCTTGCCGACCAGGGTCTCCGACCCTTCCAACGGGCAGGTCATGAACTCCACCAGGCTGCGGATGTCCTCGGCCTCATCGGCCAGCTTGTGGCCGGGGCGGATGTCCGCCACCCGGGCCAGGGCCACCTCCGGATTGCTGCGTGTGTCGAGGGCCGCAAGCTTGATCTGTCCCTCCACCAGGTCGGGATGCAGCATCAGCAAGGCCTCCAGACTTTCCCGGGCCCCCTCATCCCCCGCCTGCAGCGCATCCAGCAGGGCCGCCAGTTGCGCCTTGCGGGGGTCGGGCAGATGCTCTTCCAGCCAGGCCTCGATTTGGCTGCGGCTCAGGGCTCCCGTAAAGTTGGCTACCACCTGCCCTTTCACGAAAAGCTTCACCTCAGGGATGCTCATAATCTGGTACTGCCGGGCAATCGCCTCTTCCTCTTCGGTATTGACCTTGACCAATTCCCAGCGGCCGCCGGCCTCAGCAGCCAGGCCTTCGATGGTAGGCCCCAGGATGCGACAGGGTCCGCACCACGGAGCCCAGAAATCGACCAGCACCGGTACTTCCTGCGAACGGGCAATGACATCTTGGGCAAAATTCATCATGGTAGTTTTGACATTCGTTAGACATACACAGACGGCGGGCCTCCGTGGCTTTGCCGGCCGCGGCGCAAAGATACAAAAGGTAGCCGGAGTCCCCCAGACCTGCATCGCCCATGCCAACTCCCATTGTCCCGTTCCGGGACCCTCCAGCCACCAGACTTTGGCCATTTTCTTACATCGCCTCCTCTTATC
>RFHL01001151.1 GCA_003696875.1 Bacteroidota bacterium
ACACATTACCACTGCTAGAATGTATTCCGCATGTTGGGATATACACCTCCCGGGCTATCCTCATATTTGGGTTTGGGAGAAAACACGCACTAATAGATACCAATATCCTACGCTTCCTCTCAAGAATCAAAGGGGAGAAGCTAACAAATTTGGATATTAGGAAAAATACCAACTATTTTAGTCTGGCTGAAAGCCTGCTCCCAAAAGACCCAAAGCAGTGCCGGAGCCATTCTTTTGGCCTTTTGGATTTTACTGCTCAAGTATGCAAACCCAGGAAACTGGCATGTCTAACATGCCCCATTCAAAAAGAATGCGCTTTTTCCGACTAGGCAATGTGGAAATGTGAATGTTTTTTCAAGAAGCTATTGGGGAAGAGGGTGTATTTTTAGGCTGAAACCTGACCAGTAAACCAAACACTTATGCCATCATTTACTTCGCTCGAGATTTGCGCAGGCGCAGGAGGGCAAGCCATTGGGATAGAAAACGCAGGATATGAGCATGTAGCATTGGTGGAAATTGACTCACATGCGTGTGCGACATTAAGGCAAAACCGACCGGAATGGGAGGTGTTTGAGCTTGACGTAAGGGCGTTCTCGGGGGAAGATTATGCAGGTAAAATAGACCTCCTTTCGGGAGGTGTGCCTTGTCCCCCCTTCTCCATAGCGGGAAAACAGTTAGGCGAATATGATGATAGAGACTTATTCCCCGAGGCTATCCGCCTCACCAAAGAAATAGATCCCAAAGCAGTCATGCTGGAAAATGTCAAAGGCATACTCTCCAGCAAATTCGAGGAGTACCGTATGTCAATCGTGCGAGCATTCAACGATATGGACTACGAGGTCTTCTGGCGCATCTTGAACGCTTCCGATTATGGAGTTCCTCAGTTGCGTCCCAGGGCCGTCTTAGTCGCTATCAAGCGGGAATACAGCCCATTCTTCCAATGGCCTGATAAACACCCTCAAGCTTCACCGACTGTTGGTGATGCGCTCGCGCCCCTTATGGGTAGCATGGGATGGGAAGGGCTTACCGATTGGGTGAAAAAGGCTAACAAAATCGCGCCAACACTCGTTGGTGGGTCGAAAAAGCATGGCGGCCCGGATTTGGGCCCTACAAGGGCAAGAAAAGCCTGGGCAGAGATGGGGGTAAACGGGAAAAGTCTGGCAAATACGCCCCCGGAAAAGGGATTTGAGGGAATGCCTCGTTTGACAACAGAAATGGCGGCCGTGTTACAAGGATTCCCGGAAGATTGGATCTTTACAGGTGGCAAGACTGCTGCCTACCGACAAGTTGGGAACGCCTTTCCTCCCCCTGTCGCTGAGGCTGTCGCAACCGCTATCAATCATGCCTTACAGAAAAGAGAATTAGAAAACTCCTCTCAACCTTCTCCCATTCAAGAAGCATGGACCCTCTTCTCTTAACCGCTCGGAAAGTACTTTTCGAGAGCCTCCTTCGGGGTTGCTTAACCGTAGATATTAACGGCGTTCCTAGCAATGCGGACAAAAGTCAGAAGAGCAGTCGCGAAATCGCGAGAAAAATCCTCAAAAAAATGGGGGGAAAGGCTCAAATAAAATCAAAAGCGGCTGGCCAAACGGCAGGAAACGAATTTGAAGAGATCTGCACACAGTTTATTCGTGATACTTTCCCAAAGCTTGGCCATCTCCGTCCTGGAAATTGGGAAATCGCTAAAGTTGCGAGTCGCCGAGGGGTAATCATCGCCCAATACGAACAGTATTCGCACCTTCTGGAACTTGATGAGGTCGCCAAAGCTAATCAAACCCTGGCGGCGGCTCTGGGGAATGATTACTCTATTTCCCCCGATATTGTGGTCCTTAGACACCCCGAAGAGGACGAATTCATAAACAAAGATCAACTCATAGTTGGTCCAAATCTTGGAACCCACAGTCCCCTTCGCTTAAGCGTAAATCGGCTTCCCCTTTTACACGCAAGCGTTTCCTGTAAATGGACACTGCGAAGCGACCGGGCCCAGAACGCACGAGCAGAGGCCCTAAGCTTTCTCCGAAACCGAAAAGGGCGGGCGCCTCACATTGTAGTAATTACCGCTGAGCCAACTCCCAGCAGGATTGCCTCCATTGCTCTGGGTACAGGAGATATTGATTGTGTTTACCACATAGCTCTTCCCGAACTGGAAGAGGCGGTAAAGGAAACGGGTAACGATGAGGCGGAAAATATGCTAGGCACCCTTATTGCAGGAAAACGCTTGAAGGATATCAGCGATCTACCTTTGGACCTATCGATTTAGCCTATTTCCTGTCCTTGGAATCATCTACCCCCCCAGCCGCCGCAGATGGACAAAGCCATCGGCGTCTTCCAGACTGAAGTAGCGTACCGCCGCCCCGAGTCCGCTGAGGTCCAGGTCAAAAGGGCTTCCCGCCTGTACCGAAAAAGGGTCAAAGGTCCGCAGGGGTTGCCCTTGCTCATCCAGCAGGCGAATCACCAC
The DNA here is from genome assembly GCA_003696875.1 of Bacteroidota bacterium. Classification (GTDB taxonomy): domain Bacteria; phylum Bacteroidota; class Bacteroidia; order J057; family J057; genus RFHL01. The sequence continues at coordinate 2,459 of RFHL01001151.1, forward strand.
CGGTGCCGGCTCGTCGATGTCATAGCCGACGGTCATCTGCGCGCCCTGCACATGCAGGCGCAGATAGTCGCCGCCCCCCGCCTCCAGGCGGTGGGTACCCACAAAGGCCGGCTGGCCGGCCACAAAGCTCTCCACCTGCGAATATGGGCCACGTTCCTCCCCGAAGAAGGCCCGCACCCGAAAAAGGTAGCGCCCCCCGGGGCGCAGCCCAGAGACCACAAAGGTATTGTCCTGCAGGTCGCGGGTCACGACCTCCCGGCTGCCAGCCCGCTTGTACTGCAGACGGTAACCCGTGGCGCCTGGGAGATCACGCCAACTCAAACTCGCCTGATCCGGCCCCTGGAGCTGAGCCATCAGCTCGGTGGGGGCCACCGGCTCGGCGCAGCCCGTAGTCTGGAACGTCGCCCGGCTCACGGCCGCCGGATCGGCACCGCGCCCCACACTCGCCACCTCTAGTTCGTAAGGGGTACAGGCCTGCAGATAGGTGAGGTTGATGAAGGTATGGCTGAAGGTGCGCTCGGCCCATTGGGTGCCCCCCACCGGGCGCAAGCGCGCCCGGTAGGCCTCGGCCCCCGCCACCGGGGGCCAGCTCACCCGGGCCGTTTGGGCGGTGACGCCCTGCACCTCGACACGCGCCGGCGGCGGCAGGACGGCCACGGGCGGCGCTTCCACGACGATGCCGGGCGACTCCAGCAACATGCGCCGCGCCCCGGTGGGCGCAAAAAGCGCCCGCATCCGCTCAGCCTGCCCCCGGGTAAAGAGGTTCATGCAGGCATCGTCCGTATAGTCCATGAAGTTTTCGATCATGCTGAGGCCACCGCAGCTTTCGGCCCCGGTCTCACAGCCATGATGCGGCCGGTCGGCCGCGGGGGTGTCGTCCACGAGGTCGTCGAGCTCGCAGTTGCCGTCGCCCCAGATGTGGCGCAGGTTCAGCCAGTGGCCCACCTCGTGGGTGGTGGTACGCCCCTGGTTGAAGGGCGCCACCACCGGTCCCTGCGTCCCAAAATATTTGTAGCCGATCACCACGCCGTCGGTCTCGGACGAGCCGCCGGGAAACTGTCCATAGCCGAGCACACCAGCCCCGAGATTGCACACCCAGATGTTGAGGTATTGGTCGGTGGGCCAGGGGTCTACGCCTCCCATGGCCTCGTACTTGACGCCATTGTCGGAAGAGTAGAAGGCTACCCGGTGGGTCCGCCGCCGGGTGATCCCAGTAGTGGGCTTTCCTTGCGGGTCCCGGTTGGCCAGTTGGAATGAAATGCCACTGCCCGCCGCCACGGACAGAAATTCACTGGGCGTATAGATAGAATCAGGATTTTCGCGCAGAAAATCTTCGTTGAGTACCCGGATCTGGGAGCGTACCTGGGCGTCGCTGATGTTTTCCTCTTCGTTGCGGTAGACTACATGCACCACCACCGGGATCACGATCCGATCGGGTACGCCACTAAAGGCCGACTTGGCGACCGTCTCAGTATTTTGCTCGATCTGGCGCATGCGATAGGCCATCCCCGGATCCGCCTGCAACTGCTGCTCCAGATGATCCATGGCGCCGCAATTGCGGCGGGGCTGGGCCCTAAGCCCGGCCGGTAGCAGCAACAGGAGGCACAGCCAGAATGGGAGGCGATGAAAAGCCAGACAGGTAGCAGCGACGTCTTTCATGGGGAAAGGGGAAAGCAGGCGGGTAAAGAAAGGGCGAAGGGTGTTCCGGTAAACGCGGCCGCCCGGGCAAGGTTGCGGCCACGCCGACTCTCCTATTAATACACCTAAAGCCCGGAAAACCCGCTTAGAGCCTCCCTACTTCTCCCGCTGATACTTCAGCACTCCCCCTACAAAGGTCATCTCCACCTTGGTGCCCAGGATGCTGTCGGCGGGGACCGTCAGCAGGTCTTGGGAGAGCACACAGATATCGGCCCACTTGCCGGGGGCCAGTGATCCCACGGACTCCTCGAGAAAGCCGCCATAGGCGGCATCGAGGGTGTAGGAGCGCAAGGCCTGCTCCCGGCTCATGGCCTGCTCGGGCTCATAGCCGCCGGGCGGATCGCCGCCCAGGGTCTGCCGGGTAACCGAGGCATAGAAGCAGGGAATGGGATCAACGGGCTCCACGGGCGCATCGGTGCCATTGATGAGGTGGGCACCGCTTTGGTAGAGGCTCTGCCAGACATAGGCCCCGGACACGATGCGCTCATGGCCCAGGCGGTCGATGGCCCAGGGCCGGTCCGAGGCCATATGGATGCCCTGGATGGAGGCGATGACACCCAGCTTGGCAAAGCGGGGGATGTCATCGGGATGCAGGTGCTGGGCATGTTCGATACGGAAGCGATGGTCCCCGACCTCCGGGTGATCGGCGAAGGCCGCCTCGTACTGGTCGAGCACCTCGCGGTTGGCGCGGTCGCCGATGGCATGGGTACAGACCTGAAAGCCATGAGCGAGGGCATCGCGCGCCACCTCCCCGATGCGAGGCATCGGCTGGCTGGGCTGCCCGGCGTAGCCGGGCCGGTCGGTGTAGTCCTCCAGCAGCCAGGCTCCACGCGAGCCCAGGGCCCCATCGGCATAGAGCTTGATGGCCCGGATGGTGAGGTAGTCACTCTGTAGCGGTCCCCGCTGGTACCAGCGGTCAAGCAGCACGCTGTCCCAGCCGGCGAGCATGACCCACAGGCGCAGGTCCAGCGCCCCGGCAAGCGCGGCTTCTTCAAAGCGCTCGATGGCGGCCTGTCCCGAGCCGGCGTCCATGAAGGTGGTGATGCCGTGGGCCAGGGCGGTCTGGATGGCTGCCTGCATCGCGGCTTCCTCCTCCGCCTCGGTGGGCGGAGGGATGTGGGCCTCAATGAGACGGGCGGCCCCTTCGGTGAAGACGCCGGTAGGCTGGCCCTGGTCGTCGCGGATCACCTCGCCGTCGCTCTCTGAGCGGCTATCCGGTCCGATGCCGGCCAGGCGCATAGCCTCGGCATTGGCAAAGGCGGCATGGCCGCTGGCATGCTCCAGAAAAACGGGATGGTCGGGGGTGGCCGCACTGAGGGCCTCATGGGTCTGGAAGCCGTGCACAAAGGGGGGAGCGGGGTCCCACTTGCTCTGGTGCCAGCCTCGGCCGAGAATCCAGCTGCCCGCCGGCAGGGTCGCCGCCCGGGCGGCGACGAGCTCTATGAGGTCTTGGTAGGTGCGGGCACCACTGAGGTCGATCTGCTGCTGCAGGTGCCCCAGGCCCATGAGGTGGGCATGGCTCTCGACAAAGCCGGGGATGGCCGTCTTGCCTTGGAGATCAATCACCTGCGTCTCGGGACCGGCGAGCGGCACCAGCGATGCCTCGGCCCCGGCGACCTCGACCCGGCCGTTGCGGATGGCGAGGGCCTCGACCTGCGGCTGGTTGGCATCCAGGGTATAGATGGTGCCTCCGTGGAGGATGAGGTCGGGCGCCTCGGGGCCGGCCACGCAGCCGGCGAGGAGAAAAAGGAGCAAAAGAGAGCGAGACATAGAAAGAAAGCTGTAGGGTGGAAAAGCAAATCAGGGAGGGGGAGGACCTGCGCGGCGTGAATGGGCCGGAGGGCCGACCGAAGGGAGGGTCCGGAGTCCCGGCAGGGACGGAGGACGGAACCCCGTAGGCACATGGCCCCCCGGTGACGGTTCCTGCCGGCGCCGGGGGGACACGCCCAAAAGATACGGAATATTGCTTTAGGCTCAAGAATGAGGCGGCGGCAGAGATGATTACGCCAGGGAATTAGACTATTCGGAGGGGAGTTGTTATTTTTGCCTGGCAGGGGATGGCCCTGCAAACCTGTCAGCACACCCACTTGTCTCCCACCATGCGTAAATTTGCGATTTCTGATATCCACGGCTGCCTGAAGACTTTTCGGGCGCTGGTCGAGCAGCAGATCCAGCTTACGCCACAGGATGAGCTCTATCTGCTGGGGGACTACGTGGACCGCGGGCCGGACTCCAAGGGGGTACTGGACTATATCATGAACCTGCAGGAGCGGGGCTATCAGGTAAAGTGCCTCAAGGGCAATCATGAGGTGATGTTGGTGGAGGCGAGCCGCGACCCGAATGAGATGGCGATGTGGCTGTACAATGGCGGCCAGGAAGCCTTGGCGAGCTTTGGGACTGAGGATCCGGCACAAATCCCCTCGCGCTACATCAGCTTCCTCGACAAGCTGCCGATCTACTACGAGGTGGATGAGTATATCCTGGTGCACGCGGGGCTGAACTTTGTGGGGGAAGAGGGTGAGGCCGAGGAGAAAAAGGTCAAAAAGAAAGACAAGGGGGCCTTTCTGTGGCGGATGCATAATCCGCTGAAGGATGAGCACGCCATGATGTGGATCCGCTGGTGGTATGACGACATCGACTGGCACTGGCTCAAGGACCGGGTGATCGTGCATGGGCATACGCCGATCGATGAGGACGAGATCTGGGATATGTACGAGTTTCTGGACGAGGATCAGGTCCTGGACATTGACAATGGTTGCTATGCCAAGCACAAGCCGGGTCTGGGTAAGCTCTGCGCCTTTGAGCTGATGGAGCGCAAGCTCTTTTTTCAGGAGAATATTGATTGAGACGACGAGAGACGAGAAGCGAGACTTGAACTGCGGCAGCATGCTTCTAAAGAAAAGCCGTCAAGCCGCGCGCGGTGACACAAAAAATCGGCTTCTGGGCGTGCCTTTGCAAACAAATCTCTGGTTCCGGGGTCCCTACTACTAAGGCAAGATGACCTTTGCCTCCCGGCCGCCTTGCGGCCGCGGCCATGATGTATCCTTCCTACTGTGGCACGATCACTGACTTCTGTAACAAAACAACAAGAATATACAGGCCATAAGGGCGCGATCTACGCCATGGTGGCCGATGCGGCGGAGCGCTGGCTCTACACCGCCGGCGACGACGGCGTGGTGGCCGCCTGGGACCTGCACGCGGCCGCTGATAGCGGCCGGGGTGTCTTGCAGGCCGACAGGGGTATCTATGCCCTGACAGTGATGGACGAGCTGGGCCTGCTCGCTGCCGGCAGCAGCGACGGCACCCTGCATCTGGTGGACCTGCGCCAAAACCGCATCCTGCGTCAGTACCGCAAGACGCCGACGGCGATCTATGGCCTGCATTACGAAGCCGAGCGGCAACTGCTGTGGGTACTACATGGGCAAGGGGGTCTGTCGGTGCTGTCGATGCCGGATGGGGCGGAAAAAGGTTACCTGCGCCTGTCACAGGAGCACCTGCGCTGCCTGGTCCCGGCCCCGGACGGGGCGCACTGGCTGATCGGGGCGAGCGATCACCACATCATACAGCTGCACAAGGGCAGCGGGGAGGTGGTGCACCGCTGGAGGGCGCATGACAACTCGGTCTTTGCGCTGGCGGTGCATCCGCAGCGCGAGCATCTGCTCAGTGGCGGCCGCGACGCGCACCTGCGCGTCTGGGAGGCGCAGCCGCCCTTTACGGCGCTGGAAGCGCTGCCCGCACATTACTTTACCATCAATGCAATTGCCTTTTCGCCCGATGGCAGCCTCTTTGCCACGGCGAGCCGCGACAAGACCCTCAAGGTCTGGGACAGCGAGACCTATCAGCTCCTAAAAGTCATAAATGCGGCCAAAACCGAGAGCCATACCCATAGCATCAACAAAATCGTATGGCTAAACGAAGATAATTCGCTATTTTCGTGTGGAGATGACCGGCGGATTGTCCGCTGGCAGGTCCAAAAAGCGCCCACCTCCTGATGCAGTGCTATGATTACGCCACTTGAGATACGGCAGCAGAAATTCCGAAACAGCTTTCGCGGCTATGACCGCGAAGCGGTGGATGCCTTTCTCACGGCCTTATCACAGGAGTGGGAACGGCAGTTGGAACTCAAGCGCAACCTGCAGGATGAACTAGAGCAGCTGCGTGGCCGCTATGATACCCTCAAGGAGGTGGAGGATATGCTCCATAAGACCCTGATCCAGGCCGAGCAGTCGGCCCGGGATACGCTGGAAAATGCCCGCCAAAAGGCGGATATTCGCATACGAGAAGCCGAACTCAAGGCCCGCGAGATGGTACAAAAGGGCGTCGAGGAGCGCAATAC
>RFHL01001152.1 GCA_003696875.1 Bacteroidota bacterium
ATGAAAACACTTCCATGATCATTGGGCTAAAGCATGGAAAAATTATCGAATGGAAACCCAGAGAAAATGTTCTCCAAACTAAAGCAATTGAACAAGACATCCATTTACATGGCCTTCGTCCTGCTTCAAATGGCTTCTATGCTTTCAAAACCCATGATCCATACTCCTCGAAACATGGAGACCAAGACATCGTCGAGTATTCTCCTGTATCCAATGATTGTATTCGGACCTTCAAGCACCCAGAGGGCACATCAGAGGAAATCATATTTGATTCCAGAAGCCAACGCTTAGTGCTGATTTCACACAATGGGGAAATAATAGTCTGGGATATGCGTGGAAACGGGCAAATTTTCAATTTTGAAACGGACCAAACAGCAGTAGGGATATCCCCTGACGCTAGGAGGGTTGTGGCAGGATCATATAATCATTCCCTCATCGGCATCGAGAATGGGGAAAAAAAGTCATTCAGACTGGAAAGTGATCCTGAAATGGGAGGCACTGAAATCCGTGGAATTGAATTGGACGATTCAGGGACCACATTTATTTGCCTGACTGCAAACCAACTTCGGGTTTGGGATTATGATGATGGAACCTGCAAAGGGATTATTTCCAATCTAAAAGGTTTACAGGTCCAAGGCTGGGATTTCCGTGGCGCTCACCATGACTTTTCTGACGAAGAAACTAGTATTCTCCGCATGTATGGCGCCATCCTTAACGACGAAGACGCCGCCCGCTGGGAGCGGCTCATGGCTGAAGACGAAGCCTTCTACGCCAGCCTCGAGGAAGACGATTCCTAAGCCTCCATCCCCAACAATCCCATCAGCTGCCCCAGCTCCGCCAGGGTCCACCGCCCGGCGCGCAGGCGCCGGTGCCAGGTACTGCGGCTCATGCCCAGGCTGAGGTAGTAGTACTTCTGCGGCCGCTCCGAGCGGCGGATGGCGTCGCACACCTCCCCGCACAGCCGCTCATAATCCCGCGCCAGCACCCGCACCGGCGGCGGTGCCGCCTTTGGCACCCGGCGGTGCCGCTTTCGAAACAGATTCCAGATCCAGCTGCTCATCCTTGCCGTTTGAGATGCGTTTACCTGAAAAGGAGACGGATAGATATTGAGAGGCGATCCCGCAAGCGGGACTTCGCTGCGCTCAGGAGGGTGAGATGTGCGCCGATATGCAAAGCCTGTCCACCTTCCACATCTCCGGTTATACCGTTCTTTTGACATAAAAGGTTCAGGCAGGACTGGCCCTGCCGGACCCGGAAGGCGAGAAGCAAGACTAGCGCGAGGACGCGCCTGCGGGCGTTCTGCTACCCAGCATCTCCTTGTCTCGCTTCTCGTATCTCGCAGCAAAGCGGTCCCGACTCCGTACCAAGCCCCACTTTTCATCTCCTCAAGTTTCTGGCCAAGCCCCATACACGCCCTGGCTGCCCGGCACCGGATCCCCGGCAAGGCAAGGGCAGCGCCGCCCCCGCTTCCCATCCCATCCGCCCCCAGCCGGGGCCGGGGCCTTTTGAAGTCTCCCAGGGACCAGGAACCAGGAACGACGAACGCTCAACAGACCTACGATTTCGAACCTCCCCTTCGCCCCACGCTTAACGCTCAACGCTTCACCCTTAAACCC
>RFHL01001153.1 GCA_003696875.1 Bacteroidota bacterium
ATAGAAAGGCGAATCCTTGAGGTTGTAGAGCTGGGGGACCTTGAACTTGAAGTCATCAGCGGGATCGCCGGTGAAGCCTCCCCGGCCCCGGTGGGCCGGGTCGTCAGCCGACACCTGATGCACCCGCGAGCCCGAGAGGTCGGGCATCCCCAGCGCATGGAATTCCATGCTGCTCAGGCCGGGCCCACTATGGCAGCTCACGCAGCCGGCTTTGCCGAAGAACAGCATGGCCCCGTCTTTTTGCCGGGGGGTCATGGCGCCGGCGTCCCCGCGCAACCAGCGTTGAAAGGGCGCCTCGGTGGGTAGCAGGGTGCGCTCATAGGCGGCAATGGCCAGGCCCGTATTGATCCGATCGTAGCGCCGCTCTGGCGGTACCTGCGGGAAGGCGGCGTCAAACAAGGCTTTGTAGTCGGCCTGATCCAGCAAGTCCTCACCTGTCCCGAGGCGGTGCACATTCAGGCCGGCGATGGCCTGGGTTTCCACCCCCTGAAAACCCCATAGGTTATCTTCCAGAGGGGTGCCGGCGGTCCAGCGGTCCTGCGTGCCGGCGTTTTTGTGGGTCGCGCCAAACTGCCCGTTCCAGAGCATGTTGGGCTGATAGGCAACATTCAACACCGAGGGGCTGCGAATAGGCTGTACGTCTAGCTGACCGGCCGGAAAGTCCGGCCGGGCTACGCGGGTTTCGCCCGAAAAGCCAAAGTCAATCCCTCCCTCTCCAATGCCTTGCGGCAAGCAGGCCTGAAAACCGGCCGCTGAGTGATGGCAGCTGGCACAGGAGTAGGTCAGCAGGCTGCTGCTATCAACCGGATGCAGGGCCAGGCCGGTTTCGTGAAAAAGCAACCGTCCCAAGGCCACCTTCTCCGGGCTCAGTGGATTGCGGGGATCCTGCGGAATCTGGGAAAGCGCGTCTGGATCTGGCAGCCGAAAGGCTGCCGCCCCTAAGGGATTCAGGCCTTGGAGTAGCTCTCGCAAAGCCGTGTCCTGTGGAGCCGCCACCGGAGGAGAGTCTACTTGGCAGGCGGATAGCCCTCCGATCAGGCTGAAACAGACGAAGAGACGTAGAACCGAAAGGCGCATAGGGGAAGGGAAACGTCCCGATTCGGCCAGAAACGGGGATGAAGGAAAAACAGGAGCCCTCGCGAGGGGCAGGGTGTAGGGTTGGGAACCGTCAAAAAATCACAAATTCAATGCCATGAAAGCCCATTTCCTGTAGGATTCCCCTTGATTTACTTGAGCATTTGTGCAAAGCGGCGCCTTTTTCCCCCCTTGCCCCGGGTTAGCGATTGGGGACAATATTCCCTTATTTTGCAGGCTGCAAACAAGGGGTATTTCTCCCCTCCTGAAGAGCTCTTTTTGTTATCATTGACCACGCCATACTTCAAGTATATGTCCCAGTCCTCCTTTTCGCCTGCCGACCTGGCCCTGACCCGCCGCGCTGCCGACAACATCCGCATCCTCTCCGCCGCCATGGTGGAAAAAGCCAATTCGGGCCATCCCGGTGGCGCCATGGGTGGCGCCGACTTCGTCCACATTCTGTTCACGGAGTTCATGACCTTCGACCCGGCGGACTACAGCTGGCCTTTTCGGGACCGCTTTTTCCTGGATCCCGGCCACATGTCGCCCATGCTCTACAGCCAATTGGCCCTGCTGGGAGCCTTTAGCCTCGAAGATCTACAAAACTTCCGGCAGTGGGGTAGCCCGACCCCCGGCCACCCCGAGCGTGACCTCACCCGCGGGATCGAGAACACCTCCGGACCGCTGGGGCAGGGCCACGCCTTTGGCGTGGGGGCGGCCATTGCTGAGCGCTTCCTGGTGCAGCGCTTCGGTGACTGGATGGCCCACCATACCTACATCTACATTTCCGATGGGGGCATACAGGAAGAGATCTCCCAGGGCGTGGGCCGCACCGCCGGCTACCTGGGCCTGGGGAACGTCATCATGTTCTATGATTCCAACGACATCCAGCTCTCCTCCGAAGTCGCCGATGTGATGGACGAAGATACGGCCATGAAATACGAGGCCTGGGGTTGGCATGTCACCACCATCGACGGCAACGACCCCCATGCCATCCGCGCCGCGCTGCGCGCGGCTCAGGCTGAGACCGGTAAACCGTCGCTCATCATCGGCAAGACGACCATGGGCAAAGGTGCTGTAACTGAGGCTGGCGAGAGCTTTGAGCGGGAAGTAGAGACGCACGGGCAGCCCCTGAGCAAAGCCGGTGCTTCCTTCGGAAAAACCATCGCCAACCTGGGAGGTGACCCAGCCGAACCTTTCGCCATCTTTCCCGATGTCGCTGCTTACTATGAGCAGGTCAAAGCCGCCAAAGCTGAGGCCGTCGCGGAGAAAAAGGCCGCCCAGGCGGCCTGGGAGGCCGCCAACCCGGCCCTGGCGCAAAAACTGGCCCTCTTCCTAAGTGGCGAGCTTCCCGAGATGGACTTCTCGGCCATCGAGCAGAAGCCCAACATCGCCTCGCGCAACGCCTCCGGGGCGGTCCTCGCCCATCTCGCCGGCAAGGTCGAAAACCTCATCGTAGCCTCGGCTGATCTGTCTAATAG
>RFHL01001154.1 GCA_003696875.1 Bacteroidota bacterium
GGTCGGGGGCGGCCGAGCCGGTGGGCGCAAAGACGAGGCCATGGGCCTCGTCGAGCACCAGGCCGGCCCAGGCGTTGGCGCCGCCGGTGGTCTCGTAGGCCTGCGGCGGCCAGGTCTCATGGCCCGGCTCGCCGGGCCGGGGGATGGTGTGGAAGGTCCACCGCAATTGCCCGCTGCGCACATCAAAGGCGCGGATGTAGCCGGGCGCCGAATTGTCGCCTTCGGCGACGCGGGAGCCGATGATGTACAGGTCTTCAAAGATCACGCCCGGCGTGGTCATGACCACCCAGAGGTCCTGGGCGCGTTCGCCCAGGCCGGTATGCAGGCTGATGGAGCCCTGGTCGCCAAAACCCTCTATGGGTTGCCCGCTCAGGGCGTCTAGGGCAAACAGGCGGCCTGCCGCCGCATGAAAGATGCGGCCTTGGCTGCCATCGGTCCAGTAAGCGAGGCCGCGGTTGTTGCCGCCGCCCATCTGCACATCGGCGAAGGGGTCGAAGCGCCACACCTCGCGGCCGGTGGCCGCGTGCAGCGCCACACACTTGAGCCCGCCGGTGGTGAGATAGAGCAGCGTATCGACAATGAGTGGATTGCACTGGATCTCACGCCCCTCGCTATCACCAGTCCGGTAGGTCCAGGCGACTTCCAGTTGATGCACATTGTCCCGGTTGATCTGGTCGAGGGCCGAGTAATGGGTGCCCTGCTTATCGCCATGATAGGCGGTCCAGCCGGTATAATCCGGAGGGGGGGCTTCGGGGGCCGAAGGGGTACAGGCCAGGAGCCATACGGGTATCAGCAGAAGTATTCGCATGAGCAGGGGAGCTGAAGAGAAGATGTCTTGAAGATCGGATTTATCCTCCAGGTATCCATCCTGTACATTCATTTCCCACCGGTTCCTCCCCAATCCCTCCCATAATGGCAACAAAATGCCCAAAAATCTCACACCTGATCATTCCAAATAAATAAAATTACTATTTTCGGCACACCTGCCGTAAACCTACAGCATGAAACACTTCATTACCTATTTGATCGTAGGCATTAGCCTGAGTCTGTGTCCTGAAGGGGAAATGCTGGCCCAATGGCAAACCATTGGCCCGGCCGGCTTCAGCGGCTCCAGTGTGAGCTACAACGCCCTGGCCCGCGACGGGTCCGATTTGTATACCGCCTTTCGGGACGCCTCCGGTCACGCCAATGTGATGCAATTTGACGGCACCAACTGGGTTGCGGTGGGCGCAAGCGATTTTTCGCCCAGTACGATGGACAACATCGACCTGGCGATCGACGCGGGCACACCCTATGTCGTCTTTGAAGACGACAACCAAAGCGGAGCCCTCACGGCCATGCGCTACGATGGCAGCAATTGGGTGCTGGTGGGAGCGGCGGGCTTTACGCCCGCCGGCGGCGGCTATCCGGCGCTGGCTTTCTCCGGAGGTACACCCTATGTCGCCTTTCGCGACATCAATGAGCTGGGAGACATCTCAGTGATGGCCTTCGATGGCACCAACTGGAACTACGTGGGCGCCCCCGGCTTTTCGGCGGGTAGCATCAGCCGGCCGGCCCTGGCCTTTGAGGGGACGACCCCCTACGTCGCCTACCGCGACGGGGGGAACGGCAGCCGGGCGACCGTCATGCGCTTCGATGGAACCAACTGGGTGGGCGTCGGCCCGGCGGGCTTCTCGGCCAGCATGGTGTCCTTTCCGCAGTTGGTATTCAGTGGGACAACCCCCATCGTCGGCTACACCGACTGGGGTAATGGGCAGGCCGCCACCGTCAAAAAGTTTGACGGCAGCAACTGGGTCACCATGGGCGTGGAAGGCTTCTCGGCTGGAGCAGCCGATCAGTTGCAACTGGCGATCGGCAGTGGCATCCCGACCGTCGCCTTTCGCGATGGCGCCAATAGCAATGCCCTCTCGGTCATGGATTACAATGGCGGTACCTGGGCCCTGGTTGGGGGCGCAGCGGTCTCGGCCGGGAGCATCAGCTTCCCTTCGCTTATCATGAACGGCCTGGATCCCTTTGTCCTCTACACCGATGCGGGCAACAGCAACCGGGCCACGGTACTAACCTATCCTTCGGTGTTGGCGACACCGGCGATCCGTCTGAACGCCACCCGGCAAGGTAGCGGGGTGTACCTGCAGTGGCAGGGCGAAGCTCTCCCCTATGTACGTACCGAAATTGAGCGTAGCCGGGACGGGCAAGGTTGGGAATCCCTTGCTCATCAGACGATGATCCCGGGACAGGATGTCGTCTATCACTTCCTGGACCAGCAGGTCCCGGCGGGCGCGGTGCATTATCGCCTGCGGCTGATCCAGCCGGATGGGGCTTTTTTCTACAGTGAAACCATCTCGATCCAGATCGCAGGCGCTATAGCCGCCAAGGCATTTCCCAATCCCAGCCGGGACGGGCGCTTCTGGCTGACCCTACCTGAAGGCCATATCCAAACTGACCTGTGGGTGTATGACCCGGCAGGAAAACAGCTCCAGGCCTGGAGAGCCGCGGCTGGTCCGGATGGACAGGTGCCAATAGATCTGAGCATCCTGCCTCCGGGCAGTTACCTGCTCAAGTGGAGACAGGGTCGGCAGCAGGGCACCCATTGGGTGCAGCGTCAGTAGTCAATAGTGGGAGGAGGCGCCGATGCAGGACAGTCCATTTTGAATTCTCCCCAAAAGGCAAGATTTTAGAATCGGCCCTTCCCTGCCCAGGGCGGGCCGTCCTCTGGCTTACACAAACTGACTACTACATCTCTATACCGGATGCCGGACCTCACGCCCGAACAGGGGGAGCGCCTCCTTATTCAGCGCATCTCAGAAGCTGGTGACCTCCACGCCTTTCGGCAGGTGGTGGAAACCTATTCTCCGGCCCTGGTTACCTATGCGCGGACCTTTCTGCGGCAGCCGGGGCTGGCCGAGGAGGCCGTGAGTGAGGTCTGGATCAAGATCTGGCGCCGCCGGGCGGCGCTGGGGGCGGTGCAGCAGTTGCAGGCTTATCTCTTTCGGGCGGTGAAGCATCAGGCCCTGAATGCCCGGGAACAGGCGGCGCGGCACCCCTTTGTGCCGCTGGAGGGCCTGCCCGTCGAGCCGGGCACCCACCCGGAGGGCGATACGTCCCCCCTCAGTCAGATGGAAGCCGGAGAGCTGAAGACGCTTCTGGATTCTGCCATCGCCGAGCTGCCTGCTGGCAGCCAGGCGGCCTTTCGGCTGGTGCGGGAAAAAGGCCTGAGTTATCAGGAAGCAGCCGATGCCCTGGGAATCTCGCTCAACTCGCTCAAAACCCAGCTGGCCCGCGCCATGAAGCGCCTACGCCATACCCTGGGCCAGTACCTGGCCTCGGTGCTGTTGATGTAATTTTTCATTTTTTTCATTCGCTTGTCACCCGAAGCGCCCATTTCCCTGTCATCATCATGGACCGGGCGTGACCCGCTGCCCCCTTTTCCAAGTCCCAATACGTGCCACCTTCGGGGTCCTATACGCTCCATTTTCCCGATCATGAACGACATCGACCACATCATTTTACACGCCCTACAGGGAACAGCCACCGAAGCACAACTGGCGACACTGGAGGCCTGGATCCAGGCCTCCCCTGCCAATGACCACACCTATCAGGCGCTTGTTAGCCACTGGCATCTGGAGGGCCCGGTCGATCAGGCCCAGCTGGCCCGCATCTGGGCCCGGGTCGAGGCGGGCCAGGCGGCCCCGGCAGCCAACCCCACGCCATCCTCTCAGCCCCCTTCCTGGCTGCGAACCTACCGATGGCACATCGCTGCGGTCTTGCTGGCCCTATTGGGGATACGGGGCATCCTCTGGTATCAGCAGGAATGGCGCGAGGTGGTGGTCCGCACCCGGGCGGGCGAGACCCGCGAGTTGGTGCTGGCCGACTCCACCGAGGTGATGCTCAATGCCAACTCCCGGCTCAGCTACCGCAAGGGGGCGCCCCGGCAGGTGGCGCTGCAGGGTGAAGCCTACTTCAAGGTCCGAAAAAAGCCCGCCACCGGCGAACGCTTCCTGGTCCAGACCTCCGATCTGGAGGTCGAGGTGCTGGGAACGGTCTTCAACGTACACACCCGCTCAGGAGCCACGGAGGTCTTTCTGGAAGAAGGCCAGGTCAGGCTGGGATTTGCCCTGGATAGCCTGCCTCCTGTGATCATGGACCCCGGCGAGCTGGTGACCTATGCCCCGGCCCAGGGCACCCTGGCGCGAACGCGCCCCGTCTCCGCCCTGCCTTCTTCCTGGAAAGACGGGGCCATCATTATGGAGATGGTATCTGTTCCGGAGGTTCTGACCCGCATCGAGGCGGTCTACTCCATCACCATAGAGCTGGGCCGGGCCGATCTCGCGCATCGGGAAGTCACCCTGGCCTTCCCGGTTGAGGACCTCGAATTGGCTCTGAAAACCCTGGAAACGGTGCTAGGAGAAGAAGTAATTCCCCAAGGGGACCGACAATACATCATTCGATGAAAAAACTGGATTGCCTGGTGAGAGAGGCAACCCAGCCCGAGTATTTCTATTATTTAACACTAACTGCAAAACTATGAGATTTAGGCTACTGCTCAAAGCGGGGGGGCTCCTTTTTGCCCTGACGCTGATGTGTGCCCCCGTATCCCCCCTGCGGGCGGGTGATACACGCCTGGACAAAAAGCCCCTTAGCGAAGTGCTCAAAGCCTTCAGCGAGCGCTACCAGGTATTATTTTCTTTTGACGTAGAGCTGGTACGGGATGTCGAGGTGGATTTCGAATTCCGTGCGGAGGAGCAGCTCGACATCGCGATCAATCGTCTGCTGAATGGCACCCAGCTCAGCTACAAAAACCTGGGGTCCAAGTACTAGGTGATTTACCGTCAGGACCGCAACGGAGTGCGTACCCTGCGGCGACTGGAGCGCAAGCTGAACCAGATCCAGAGTCTGGAGCAGAGCGGCCATGTGCGGCTGCTGCCGACCCTCGGCACGCCTTCGCGCCGCTTTGAGACCATCGCCCACTCGGCACTGGAGCTGCTGGAGGAGGTGGTGCGCGGGACCGTCAAGACGCCCGAAGGCGCGCCCCTCGTCGGAGCCACGGTACGGGTGCTGGGCTCGACCCGCGGGGCGCTGACCGACGCCAACGGCGCCTTTGAAGTGAGCGTCCCGGATGGAGCCACCACTCTGCTCATCAGCTACATCGGCTACGAAACCCAGGAAATCTTGATCGAGGGACGCAGCCAGATCGATATTGTGATGGATCCGACGGCCAATTCGCTGGAGGAGGTGGTCGTCATCGGATTTGGGACCAAAAAGCGCCGGGACGTGACCGGGGCCATCTCCTCGGTAACAGGCGAGACGCTGAATGAGATTCCGGTGCCTTCCTTTGAGCAGGCCCTCTCGGGCCGGGCGGCGGGGGTGCAGGTCATCACC
>RFHL01001155.1 GCA_003696875.1 Bacteroidota bacterium
AGAATTTGGGTGCCCGGCGCTGGAGGAAGGCCATTACGCCTTCCATAAAATCGCGACTGCGAAAGTTGATGCCCTGGTTGAGGGCCTCCTGCTCCAATGCAGCAGCTAAGCCACCTTTTTGGGCGGCGCGCAGATTGGATTTGGTATGCTGCAGGGCCAGAAAAGGGCCTTGGGCAATTTGCCCAGCAAGCTCAGCGACGGCCTGATCAAGCGCTTCGTCGGGCAGGCACCGATTGATCAGGCCCCAATCCGCCGCTTCCGCGGCGGTGATCATGCGATGCGTGAGCATGAGTTCCATAGCCTTGTGATAGCCCAGTTTTTCCTGCATAAACCAGGCTCCTCCCCCATCACTCGACAGGCCAATGCGGGTAAAGATCTGGGAAAAACACGCACTATTGCCAGCGAGGATCAGGTCGCAGGCCAGGGCAAAGTTGAACCCTACTCCGACACAGGAACCCTGTACCCTGGCAATAAAAATTTTGTCCATCTCCCGCATGGTAAGAATGAGGGTGTTGTAGTGTGTTCTTAGAAATTCGGTCACATCAAATTTTCCATCAGCTACAACAGATGGGTCAAGGTCTGCCCCCGCACAAAAGTCCTGCCCACTACCGGTCAGGATAATAACCCGGCTATCATCTTCTGCGGCGGCCTGCACCGCTTGCAGGAGCTGCACCGACATGTCCCGGGTGATGGCATTTTTCTTATGCGGCTGGTGCAGGGTAAGTGTCTTGATATAGCCATCTTGGCTTACAAGCACCTGAGGTTCTGAGCGATCCATAGCTTTATCGGGGGCTGAAGGTGAAAGAAGAAAGACATAATCCAGAAGGGCCCGGGCAAAAAAACAATTAGGTATGCATACAAAATACAGGAAAATTTGTAAATAGAAATATTTTCCGCCGCATCTACTCCCCACTCCTTTATTGTTCATCTAACCTTATCTCTGAATATGGCTCGCGAATATGTCAACATGAAAAATCTGCGCTTCCTGCTGCACGATGTGCATCAAATCAAGGAAGTCCTGGCGCAGCCGTACTACGCCGAGCATGACCTGGAGTCTATAGACATGATGCTTGATGCCGTCAAGCAGCTATCGGACACCTACCTCTTTCCGCATTATGAGGATATGGACCGGAATGAACCTCAGCTGGAAGGTGGCGAGATCAAGGTGCACCATAGCGTGCGGCCCTATCTGGATGCGATGGGCGAAGGCGGCTGGATCGGGGCTGTCGCCCCGATGGATCTGGGAGGCATGCAGATTCCGGAGATGCTGGGGGTTTCGGCCGCCTTTGTCATGGCCGCCGCCAACAATGGTGCCACCGGCTTTAATGGCCTGACGACCGGGGCCGCCAACCTGATTGTATCCTTTGGATCCGCCGAGCAGAAGGAAAAATATTTGCCCAAGATGTTCGAGGGAAGCTGGCAGGGGACCATGGCCCTGACCGAGCCGCAGGCGGGCAGCTCTCTGTCGGACATACAGACTACGGCTACGCCCATGCCAGATGGCAGCTATCGCATTCGGGGCCAGAAAATTTATATCTCGGCGGGCGACTACACCGAGACCGAGAATGTCGTCCATATGTTGCTTGCCCGCATAGACGGTGCCCCTCTGGGCACCAAGGGGATTTCTCTCTTTATCGTTCCCAAGTATCGGGAGGGCGAACATGGAGAACTGGTTTTCAACGATGTAACTCCCGCAGGCCTGTACCACAAGCTGGGGCAAAAAGGAACCCCGGCAACCCATCTGATGTATGGAGAGAAGGACGATTGCCACGGCTATCTCGTCGGCGAGCCCCATCGGGGGCTTTCCTATATGTTTCAGATGATGAATGAGGCCCGGCTTCTCGTGGGACTCGGGGCGGTGTCAATTGCCTCGGCTGCCTATCATGCTTCGCTGCAGTATGCCAAGGAGCGCCCGCAAGGGCGGCGCTATGAAGATGGCAAACGGGACCTGACCGGACCCCAGACGCCCATCATCAATCATCCCGACGTGCGGCGTATGCTCTTGCTGCAAAAAGCCATCGTGGAAGGGGGGCTGAGCCTGGTCATGGAGTGTGCCCGCTATGCCGACCTGGCCAAGGCCGGTGATGAGGAAACCCGCGCACATTACGAACTCCTGCTTGACTTGCTCACACCCGTGGCCAAAACCTATCCATCAGAAATGGGCATCGTGTCGATCAGCCAAGGGCTGCAGGTGCTGGGTGGTGGCGGTTTTTGTAAGGACTTTCCGCTGGAAAACTACTACCGTGACATTCGGATTTATCCGATCTATGAGGGGACTACGGGTATACAATCTCAGGACCTGCTAGGACGCAAGGTGGTGATCAAGAATGGTAAGGCCGTAAAACTACTCATGGCCGAGATCCAGAAAACCCTCGAAGCGGCCGAGGCCTATGAAGACCTTCGACCCTATGCCGAGAAACTCCGCGCTAAGCTGGAAACGGTGCAGCAGATTTTGATGCATTTGGTTCCCTTTGCGATGCAAGGAAAGATTGAACGCTACCTTTCCGACGCGACCCTCTTCATGGAGCTGTTTGGTCTCGTGGTGGTGGCCTGGCAATGGTTGAAGCAGGGCGTGGTGGCCAAGCAGCATCTGGTTTCCGGAAAAGATGACCCGGATTTCATGGAAAGCAAGCTCCACACGATGAAGTTTTTCTATCACTATGAGCTGCCCAAGACGCTGGGGCTCGCCGAGCGGCTCCTAGATGACACGGTGCTCACCATCGCGGAGGACACCCGCGAGTTGGTGAACTGATCAAAGGATGATCCGCAATCAGCCGCCGTGATCCATTCGGATCACGGCGGTTTGCTTATGTGGTGGGCAGGTGATCCAGCAGGCGCTCCAGCGCCATGCCTCGCGAGCCTTTCAGGAGCAGCGTGTCGGCTTCGCCCAGCCAATCGCCTATGTTCTGCGCGGCCGTTTCCACATCCGGGGCCCAGTAGGCGGGTCCCTCGATGGCATCGACCAGATGTTTCATGAGCGGGCCGATGCCGATGACCACCTCCGGACCCAAGCCATTGATATAAGTACCCATGTCATGGTGATGAGTGGGGCCATCTTCGCCTAACTCCAGCATGTCGCCCAGGATGAGGGCCACCCTTTCCCGGCCCAGCCTAAAAATATGCCTGATAGAGGCTCGCATAGAAGAAGGGTTGGCGTTGTAGGCATCCAGCCAGATGGTGTAGCGGCCTCGCTGTACGAGTTGGCTGCGATTGTTGTCAGACACGTACTGGAAGATTCCCCGGCGTATTCCTTCCAGGGAAATGCCCATGTGCACTCCGACGGCAATGGCAGAAAGAATGTTCTGGGCATTGTAATCGCCGGTGAGTTGAGAATGAAAGACCTCCGCCTGTGTCCACGCCTGGGCGTGGACAGTAAGTTGAAGCCCATCCAGCCGATGGGCATTGAGCTCAAACCAGAAATCATCTTCTGGTCGGCCAAAGCGGGTCTGGTGGGGATACTCCCCGGCGGTGCGCAGCACCCGCGCGTCGGCGGCATTGACAAAGAGGTGCCCCCCGGCGGCACGCACAAAGTCGAAGAGGGCCCCTTTGGTTTGGCGTACCCCTTCGAGGCTGCCCAAGCGCTCAATGTGGGCATAGCCCACATTGGTGATCAGGCCATGGGTGGGCTCGGCGATGGCAGCGAGCTCGGCGATGTCGCCGGGCTGGTTGGCGCCCATCTCGACGATGGCGATCTCGGTATCGTCAGGGACAGCCAGCAAGGTGAGCGGCACCCCGATGTGGTTGTTGTAGTTGCCGCGGGTGGCAAAGACCCGGCGTTCGGTGCCGAGCACCGAGGCAATCAGCTCTTTGGTGGTGGTTTTGCCGTTGCTCCCGGTGATGCCCAGCACCGGGAAGGTCCACTGCCGCCGCCGGGCGGTGGCAAACTGCTGGAGACAACGCAGTGCGTCGGGGACCAGGAGATAGCGCACATCACCGGCGGCGACTACGCCGGGGTCGTCGACCACCGCCAACGAAGCGCCTTGCTCAAGGGCCTTGGCCGCATAGACATTGCCGTCAAAGCGGTCGCCCCGCAGAGCAAAAAAGATATCACCGGGGGCAATGCTCCGGGTGTCGGTACTGACCGAAGGATGTTTCCGGAAATGGTCGAGCAGGAAAGCAACGGAGGATTCCACAAGCATCGTTTTTGAAAGAGGATACGAAGGATAGGACAAAGATAGTGGTAAAATCCCCGGCTTGTCACGCCACAGCAGTTTCGGATTTATAAATAATTTCCAACAGTTGGGCTAGTGCTCTGTCAAGTTAAAAATGATGGGTATGCGGTCGCAGATTTTTTCGCAGATCATGGTCCCG
>RFHL01001156.1 GCA_003696875.1 Bacteroidota bacterium
GATTGAGATCGCCCAGGACAGCAACGCCAATACCAACAACATCCGCTTCCAGTACCAAAACCGGGCGTCGGCTTTTGTCGCGGGGATCGAGTTCGAGCTGCGCAAGAACTTCGCCTTCGTTCATCCTGCGCTCGAAAACCTCCAACTCAACACCAACGTTTCGGTCAACTACTCCGCGACTCAGCTCACCGAGCCTGAAATCCGCGCTATCCAAGCGGTGGACCCGGATCGGGGCGACACCCGGCCCCTCTTTGGCCAGTCGCCCTACGTGGTCAATGCCGAACTCGCCTACATCGACCGCGAAGTAACCGGCCTGCAAGCCAGCCTGAGCTACAATGTCTTCGGCCCCCGCCTCTTCACTGTGGGGATCGCTGGCTCGCCCGATATCTATGAGCAGCCCCGGCCTTCGCTCAACTTCTCCGTTTCGAAGACCTTCGGGAACTACCTCTCCGTCCGGCTCCGCGCCAACAACCTCCTGAACCCCGAGTATAAATTTATCCAAGAACTGCGGGGCACCGAGTCGATCTTTGCCAACCGCCGGGTAGGCCGCATCTTCTCGCTGGGGCTGGTGTTTAACCTCTAAGCCAGCAGGTTCCCTCTTCACAGATGCCCCTGATTATCAACATAATCAGGGGCACTTCTTTGCATCTTTGCCATTTGGCTACCCAAACTTCACCGAGAGGTAATACTGATTTAACAGGGTACGGATAGCTTTACGCCGGACTTCACATTCATCAAAACCTTTTTCACGTTATGAAAAGACCTCTCCTTACTATTGCCTCAATCTTTTGGTTAAGCGTTCTGAGCCTCAGCGCCCAAGATACCATCCCGGTATCGGGCACGACTGGCACAACGACTTGGACCAATGACAACGTCTATCTCCTCCAGGGCTACGTCCGGGTGGATAATGGACAAACGCTGACCATTCAAGCCGGGACTGTAATCCTGGCCGACACCGGCTCGCTGGAAAATGCCTCGGCCCTGATCGTGGAGCGGGATGGCTTCATCGATGCCCAAGGCACCGCCGCAGACCCCATCATCTTCACCTCCCGGCTCGACAACACCAACGACCCCAACGACTTCCTCAACAATCAGGCCCTCGGCCTCTGGGGTGGGGTGATTATTTGTGGTGACGCTCCCACCAACACCGCCAACAACGGCAGTGAGCAAGTGGAAGGCATCCCCGTCACCCTCCCTGCCACGGTGGGTACCTTTGGTGGCAATGAGCCCAACGACAACAGCGGTATCCTCCGCTACGTCTCCATCCGCCACACCGGGGTGGCCCTCGCCTCCAACAACGAAATCCAGGGCCTGACCCTGGCTGGGGTGGGCAATGGTACCATCATCGAGCACGTCGAGTCCTATGCCTCCGCGGACGACGGCATCGAAATCTTCGGTGGCACCGTGAACCTCAAGTATGTCACCATCGCCTTTGCGGAGGATGATGCCCTCGACTACGACCAGGGCTGGACTGGTAACATCCAGTGGCTCTTCGTGCTCCAGTCCGCCGACTTTGGCGACCGCATGGGCGAATGGGACGGGGCCGATACCCCCGAGGATGGTACCCCC
>RFHL01001157.1 GCA_003696875.1 Bacteroidota bacterium
GTCCCGATCAACTATCCTACCTGGCCCAGGCCCCGGATGTAGCCAAGGCCAGCCGCCGCGACCTGGGGGTCATCCTGGCTTCCGGCCGGGACGCCGCCACCACCGTCGCCGCAACCATGATCGGCGCCCACCTGGCCGGGATTCGGTTCTTTGCCACCGGCGGCATCGGGGGGGTGCACCGCGGCGCCGCCGAGACCTTCGACATCTCGGCCGACCTACAGGAGCTGGCCCGCACCCCCGTCGCCGTCGTCTCGGCCGGAGCCAAGTCTATCCTCGACCTGGGACTCACCCTTGAGTACCTGGAGACCATGGGCGTGCCCGTAATCGGCTATCAAACCGATCAGCTACCGGCCTTCTTTACCCGGGACAGTGGCCATCCCGTGCCCCTTCGGCTGGATGATCCCGAAGCGATTGCCGAGGCGCTCCGCGCCCAATGGGGCCTGGGCCTCGGGGGCGGTGCCCTCATCGCCAATCCCATTCCCGAGGCACACAACATGGACGCCAGCCAGATTGGGCGTGTCATCGCCGCGGCCGTTGCGGCCGCCAGGGCCGCCGGCATTCGCGGCAAGGCCCTTACCCCTTTTTTGCTGGACCACATCCGCCGAGAGACCGGCGGCGACAGCCTTACCGCCAACATTGCCCTGGTACAAAACAATGCCCGCCTGGCCGCTGCCATCGCCCAAGCCTGGAGCCGGATTGGGCCTAAAATCTAGGCTTCCTTCTGCAGAAGTCGCTTGGGCAGCCGCAGGGTAAAGGTAGTGCCGATCCCTTCCTCAGATTGGACCGTGATGCTCCCGTGGTGTGCCTCCATCACTTTGGCACAGATCGCCAGTCCCAGGCCCGTTCCCTCATACTGGGATCGGCTGTGCTCGCGGGCAAAGGCCATGAAGGCCCGCTGCTGAAAATCCGGACTCATGCCGATACCTTCGTCCTGCACCCGGATGATGTGGTAGCGCCCCCCATCCTCATAGCTGATGTGGATATGAGGCGTTTTCTTGCGGGCAAACTTTATGGCGTTAGTAAACAGGTTTTGGAAAACCTGAAACAGGGCCGTCCGATCGGCCTCAACGGTAGGTAAGTCCGCCACAGAAAAAGTAGCCCCAGAGTCGGCGATCGCCTGATGAATGTGTGCCCTTACTTCATCGATGAGTGCATTCAGGCTAATGGGCGCAAAGGACAGGTCTTCATGCCCTAGCTTGGCATAGCGGAGCAGCTCCACTACCAGCCGGTCCATCCGCCTGACTCCTTCGGCAATAAACTGAGAAAACAGCTTGCCCCGCTCATCGAGCGCATC
Source organism: Bacteroidota bacterium (assembly GCA_003696875.1). Taxonomy (GTDB): domain Bacteria; phylum Bacteroidota; class Bacteroidia; order J057; family J057; genus RFHL01. The sequence continues at coordinate 1,295 of RFHL01001157.1, forward strand.
CCCGTAGTTTCGTTCCACCAGCTGGGTATAGCTGGCCACCGTACGCAGTGGTTCTTTCAGGTCGTGGGCCAGACGATCGGCAAAAAACTCGAGTTCCTTATTTTTGGCCTCAATTTCGGCCTGCTTTTTGGCCAGTTGCCGGTGCGAATGGGTAAGAAGACGATAGCGATAATAGAAAAAGCCCAATGTACCCAATA
>RFHL01001158.1 GCA_003696875.1 Bacteroidota bacterium
CAGCCTGCACTACGAAAACGGGTTGCTGGTGCGTGGCGTCACCCGAGGAGACGGCGTGCAGGGCGATGAGATCACCGCCAATGTGCGTACCATCCGCACCGTGCCCCTGCAGCTGCACGGGACCGGCTGGCCCGCCAGCCTGGAAGTGCGCGGCGAGGTGGTCATGCCGCTGGCGGCCTTTCAGGCCTTGAATGCCCGTCGGGAGGAGGAAGGACAGCCGCCCCTTATGAATCCCCGCAACACCACCGCCGGCACGCTCAAGATGCAGGATTCAGCGATCGTGGCCCAGCGGGAGCTGGTGTTTTATGCCTACTATCTGGAGGGCGAAGGGGATCTGCCCGCCACCGACTCGGCCCGCATGGGGCTGTTGGAAAGCTGGGGTTTCAAGCTCAGCGGCGAGCACCGTGTGGTCTCCGATCTGACGGCCTTGGAGGCCGCCCTGCTTGAAGGCGAAAAACGCCGATCTGCGCTCCCCTATGAGATTGACGGCATGGTCGTCAAGGTCGACGAACTGCCCCTGCGGGAAGAAATCGGCTACACCGCCAAGGCCCCGCGCTGGGCCATCGCCTACAAATACAAGGCCGAGGAGGCCGCGACCCGCCTGGAGTCGGTGGCCTTTCAGGTGGGGCGCACCGGCAAGGTGACCCCCGTCGCCAACCTGACACCCGTGCTGCTCGCTGGCACCACCGTCAAGCGGGCCTCCGTACACAACGCCGACGAGATCGCCCGCCTGGATCTGCACCTGGGGGATCTGGTACGGGTGGAAAAAGGCGGCGAAATCATTCCCAAGATCACGGAGGTGGTGGTGGAGGAACGGCCGGAAGGAGCCGAAGCCGTGGCTTTTCCCACCCATTGCCCGGAGTGTGGCACCGCGCTCAGCCGCGTCGAGGGCGATGCCAATCATTATTGTCCCAATGTGGCGGCTTGTCCGCCGCAGGTGAAGGGGCGTATCCTGCACTTCGCCAGCCGCCGCGCCCTGGACGTGGATGGCCTGGGCGAGGAGATCGTCAACCAGCTGGTGGATGCAGGCCTGATCGCCAACTATGCCGACCTCTATGACCTGACCTACGAACAGCTGATCGGGCTGGAGCGCTTTGCCGACCTCTCGGCCCGCAACCTGTTGGCTGGCATTGCCGCCACCCGCGAGATCCCCTTCGAGCGGGTGCTCTTTGGCCTGGGCATCCGACATGTGGGGCGCACCGTCGCGCGCAAACTGGCGCGGCACTTCGGCAACATAGAACAACTGGCGGCAGCCGATTACGACACCCTGGTGGCGGTATCGGATGTGGGGCCTCGGATTGCCGAGAGCATTCGGGCGTTTTTTGACGATCCGGCGCAGCAGGCGCTGGTATCCCGCCTGCAGGCCGCCGGCCTGCAATTGGCCGTCACAGAAAAAAGCCAGCGCTCTGATCAGCTAAGTGGAAAAAGTTTCGTAATTTCCGGGGTCTTTTCCAGCCATAGCCGGGACGAAATGAAGAGCCTGATTGAACAGGCAGGCGGAGAGGTAAAAAGCTCCTTGTCAAGCAAAACCACCTATCTGCTGGCCGGCGAAAATGCCGGGCCCTCCAAGCTCAGCAAAGCGGAAAAGTTGAAGGTAACGGTACTTTCCGAACAAGATTTTTTGACCCTCATTGAATGGAATGGCTTAACGACCTAAAGGAAAAATACAGCCGGCGCCGGATTCGCAACCTGGACCGCACCAAGGAGTATCCACGGGATTTTGTGGACCTGGAAAGTGCCCGCAAAGTGGGGCTCATCATCAATGTAGGCCAACATTCTGAGGGGGATCTGACTCAGATCCTGAACTATGCCCAAGCTCTGCTCAAGCGGGGTAAGAACCTGTTTGTCATTGAGCTAAACTTCGACAAAAAGTCTGAATCCCAACTGAGCAAGCGTTTTCCCAAGGTCACCTTTATCAACCCTTCCAAGCTCAATTGGCTGGAGTATCCCACGCCACAGATTGAGCAGGAAGTGCAGGCTGTCGAGCTGGACATTCTCCTTGATTTTGATGATTCAGAACACATGACTTCCCGCTACCTTTGCAGCATGGCCCGGGCCAAGACGCGTACGGGGGTGCATCGGGAGGGGTTTGAGAGTTGTTACGAACTGATGATCACCCGTGAGGAAGCCACGGAGGTCAAGACTATGATCAAGGAATTTGATTATTTCCTCAACATGATCGACAACGGCAAGAAGGAAAAGGTACAGAGCTGATGGAATGGCTACAGGGCACCGGGGTGGCCGTTATTACCCCATTTACCGCTGAAAATCAAGTAGATAATCCCGCCCTGGCGGGGATTCTGGAACATCTGATCCAGGGTGGGGTAGCGTACCTCGTGATGCTGGGCACGACGGCAGAGTCGGCCACACTTGATGTTGGCGAGCAGCTCGAGGTTTTGGAGTTGGCTTTTTCCCAGGTGGCGGGTCGCTGTCCCATCGTCATCGGGGCCGGTGGCAACCATACCGCCGAGGTTGCCCGCAAGATGGCCAAGTTTTCCACGGCTTTTCCCGCAACGGCTGCTTACCTATCGGTGAGTCCCTACTACAACAAGCCCAGCCAAGAAGGTATTTATCAGCATTATCGGGCCCTGGCCGCAGACTCAGATAAGCCGCTCATCCTCTACAACGTACCGGGCCGCACCGCCTCCAACCTCACGGCCGAGACCACCCTGCGCCTCGCGCAGCTTCCGGGCATTGTGGCGACCAAGGAAGCCTCCGGCAACCTGGAACAGGCCATGGAGATCATGCGCGAAGCCCCGGCGGGCTTCCAGGTGATTTCCGGGGACGATGCCCTCACCCTGCCCCTGATGAGCCTCGGCGCCAGCGGCGTCATCTCTGTCACGGCCAATGCCCTGCCCGGGCCTTTTTCGGAGATGGTCCGTGCCGCCGCAGCGGGCGACTTTGCCCGCGCCCGGCAACTCCACTACAAGCTGCTGCCCCTCATTCAGCTCAACTTTGCCGAAGGCAATCCCGCTGGCGTCAAGGGCATGATGGCTCAGCTGGGCCTGTGTGAGGCGCATACGCGCCTGCCCATCGTACCGGCCACCCCCGCGCTGCAAGCGCGGATGCGGGAGGCACTCGCCGGGCTCGATTAATTGGGAAGTCCCTGCGTGCGGCTTTGCCCCATCCAGGCAGTTGTAGCCCGGACTTCCAGGCCGGGTACTGCACTCCCTCACTCCACCACCAGCTTCTGACGCCACGCCCGCCCGCCTGCCCGCAGGCGGACCAGGTGCATCCCGCTGGCCAAGCCGCTGGTATCAAGCTGCATGTCAGGAGACGTGTGGAACCGCCGCTCCCGGACGACCCGGCCGGCCGGGTCGATGAGCTGAACCTGTAGCGGGCCTATCCCGCTTGGTCCTTCCAATGACACCACCTGCCCTGCCGGCACCGGATTTGGGTAGAGCTTCAGTCTCTCGGATGAGGGCGCAGAAAGGGCATTGGCGCCGCCGGGGCCATTGTAGGCCCCGATGTGTGGGGGCGCGCCGGCCGACAGGCTGTTTCCGAAATAATCCTCCCCACCATGACTGGTGTAGCCTGCATAGGGGCCGGTATGTGCCGCACTAAAAATCAGCTGACCCGCCCCCAGGGCCGGGCTACCGGCCCCCAGAAAAAAGCCACCCGGCTCGGTAACCGGGACGGCTGCGAGCAGCGGGTCGGCCGTTAGAGCGCTTGCTCCCCGGTAGGCCTGTCCGTCGGTATCGATGGCCGGGATGGGTCCATACCAGAGATTGTGGTCTATGTCGTTCAGGTTGGGTGCGTTTTCGATGTGTACTTCGCCAAAGCTCCCTGCCACGTAGAGCAGGTTGTTATAGATCCGGGTCCGCTGGGTATTCGCTACGATCAGGATGTTGGGGACGATGGTGTCGGGGACGTAGATAGAATTGTTATAGATAAAAATGCTGTCGGAGCCGATGGGAGGGTTGCCTGCCCAATCCGAGAGCCAGAAAACCTTGCCGGGCTGGTTGCCGCGGGTACGCCAGCCATCGGCGATGCTGAGGTTGTAGCGGTAGCCCACGTTGTGGTTGTCACCAAGGATTTCGACAAAGCCCCCTTCGTTGTTGAGGCTGTAGTTGTACTGGTACACCACCTCGCGGTTGCCAATGTCGATGTGCATACCGTAGGAGTCCTTGAAGCCCCGGGCATGCATGAAGCGGTTATGTTGCACTACGAGCCGGCGGGTTTTGTAGCACCAGAGGCCGCTGCCTCGGCCGGCCATGCGGGGATCGATGGTGGAGCCGGTATGGTCGGTGGTGTTGTGTTCCACCAGGATGTTGGAGCAGTTGCCGCCGATCAGCATGCCGGCGCCCCCGATGTGCTCAAAGAGGTTATGATGCACATACAGACTGTCTATGGCCAGGAGACGCACGGCATGCCGGCCGATGCGGGTCAGGTAGCAATGGGATAACTCGACGTCCACCCAGCGGGTGGGGAAGAGCGGGTCGCCGGAGGAGCCGCTCGTCATAATGCCATAGGCATTGATGCCGGTTTGGTCGTTTTGGGTGATCTGGTCGGTCGGATAGATATTCCGAAAGCTTAGATCGTGCAGACGAAAGTGACGGTAAGCGGTCCCATCGGTGCGGGTATTTTCCAGGTACAAGCCGTACCGGAGTTCGGTCGGGGCTCCGGGCTGGGCCGGGCCGCCATCGTTCTGGAATTCGAGCCCATCGATGTGGAGGTAGCCGCTGTTTTGCACGTGCATAGCTGCGAGGTAACCATCCCCATCGAGGATGGGCTTTTCCCCACTGCCATATGCCCCGATGAAGATGGGCTGGGTGGAGGAACCACTTTCGCCAAACAAGGCCAGCTGCCCTACGAAGGTATTTCCCCGCTGGAATAGCAGCGAGTCTCCCGGCACGAGGGCTAGGGCATTGGCGCGGGCCAGACTGCGCCAGGCCGTAGCAGGACTACGGCCGTCCAGGCTGTCATTTCCGGCGCTGCTGAGGTAAAAGGTGGCCGGCGCCCGGGCCACCGTGTCGGTGGCAATTTCGACCTTGTCGATGATAGGGGCATCAAAAAAGCGGAGCGTATTGATCCCGTTTTGGAACGTATCCTGAAACATGAAATCACGGGGCCCGCCCCCCTGGTAGCACCAGGGGCCCGAGGCCAGGACAGACCGGGTCTGCACCGGACCACCGTTGATCTGGTAGGAGAAACTGCGGTCGGTGGCGCTGAGGTAAGAAAGGGTAATGAAATAGCTGCCTGCCTGCGGCAGGTCAATCTGGGTAAATTCCAGGGCATTGCCTGTACCTCCACTCAGCCCGCGTACCATCTGACCACCTGAGGCACTGGTGCAGTCCACGATATTGGCGCCGCCGGAAAGACTGCCCCCTTCTGCCTCGAAAGGCCAGGGCCCTTGAGCCTGACAGGAAAGAGAAAAGGTCAGAAAAAGGGGGAACATCAGCCTTGAGGCGAGAGCGAGAGGAAGGGCGTTCATGAAAATGGGGTCAAAAGAGGATACAATAAGGGCGATACCTCAGGCCAAAGTCTGGCCCGGGAAGCTGGAAAAAGACCCAAAAGATGGAGCGGTCTTATTCGGATGTCTCCGCTGCCTCGATGCGTTGCAGACTGGCCTCCATCGCGGCTACCCGCTCGGGGTACCGCACGGCCAAATTGTTCTGTTCGCCTGGATCCTGAGAGAGGTCGTAGAGCTGGGGAATGGCCAGGAATCCCCCTTCGATGTTTTTGTCTTTGAGCCAGGTAGGACGATTGCGTTTCACCGGGCGGATGTACTTCCAGTCTCCCTCCCGGAGGGAAAGGGTGTAGGACTCTTCGATCATTTGTTGCCGCCCGGTGGCGGCTTTCCCCAGCCAGGCCGCGAGCCGGGGCTCGCTGTCGGGGCCGGTCTCGCGGCTGCTATCAGCAGGCAGCAGTTCCGCGAGGGAGGCAAAGAGGTCCACCTGTGAAAGCAGGGCGTCGCTCACGCCCGGCTGTACATGGCCGGGCCAGGCTACGAGGGTTGGCACCCGGGTGCCGGCCTCATAGGCACTGTATTTTCCTCCCCGGAAGGGGCCAGCGGGATGATGATCTCCAAGTTGTTCCACCGCCTCATCTTCGTAGCCATCATTGAGGACCGGCCCATTGTCACTGGTGAAGATGATCAGGGTGTTTTCGGCCAGCCCCAGGCTGTCCAGTTGGGTCATGATCTGCCCGCTCATCCAGTCCACCTGCACGATGGCATCGCCCCGGGGGCCCATACCCGACTTGCCCTGAAAGTCGGGGTGCGGCAGGCGCGGCACATGGATGTCGTGGTAGGAAAAGTACAGGAAAAAGGGTTGATCCTGATGCTGTTGAATGAAAGAGGTCGCTTTCTCTGTCAGCAGAAAAGGAAAATCTTCATCCGTCCAGAGGGCCGCTTCTCCCCCTTTCATATAGCCAATCCGGCTGATGCCGTTGACGATGGTTTCGCTGTGCTGATCGTCGGCGGGCATACGCAGCTGCTCCGGATGGGCGCGGCCGGTGACGACGCCTTCAATCGGCTCGCGGTAGCTCACCGAAATGGGGTCTTCGGGGTCAAGGTTTACCACAAGGTCGTTTTCCAGGTAGACCGTGGGTACCCGATCCCCGGTAGCGGGGATCAGAAAGGAATAGTCAAAGCCGATGTCTTGCGGCCCGGGCCGCACGGAGGCGTTCCAGTCTACATGGCCCCGGCCCAGGCCGAGGTGCCACTTGCCTACAACGGCCGTGGCGTATCCGGCTTCTTGCAGCATGCTCGGCAGGGTGGGCTGAGCCGGATCAATGATCAGCGGCGCATCGCCCGGCAGGATGCTGGCATCGTTGCGAAAGGCATAGGAGCCGGTGAGCAGCGCGTAGCGGGAGGGCGTACAGGTGGCGGCGGCGCAATGGGCGTCGGTGAAGCGCATCCCCTGATCGGCCAGCCGATCGAGGTGGGGCGTGAGGCCAGGCTGAGCCCCATAGGCGCTGATGTCGCCGTACCCGAGGTCGTCCACGTAGATGAGGACGATGTTGGGGAGACGCTCAGGAGGATCGCTCGCAGCAGGGGTCGACCGGCAGGCCGACCCCGTAGCCAACCAGAAGAGTAGGCCAATCCAGAGCAGGGCGGTTTGGCGAGACCCAAAGGGGCTAAGCACGTGCAATAGCAGCATGTTTCGAGCGGGAGCTTAGTTTTTTACCTTGAGAATGATGTCATCCAGGAAGAAAGGGGGATGCGTGGGGCTGGCCTGAGGCTTGTAAAACAGGACCCGTACGGTGGTGACGGTGTCTGGCACGGTAAACTCGGTCTGGCTCTCGACCCATTCCCCGCTCTTGGGCAGCTCTAAGGTGAAGAATGAACCACTGGCCCCTTCTTTTTTCACCGACATACTGAAGGTATTGGGCACTTCTTCTCGCCATTTGCTAAAGAAGCTCAGAGAGTAGGTTGCTCCGGGCGTCAGATCCAGGATCTGAAAGAGGGAACCGTCGTTATTTTCGATCCGGCCGCTGTAGAGGCCGGTATGGGGCTCGGTGGTGGCTGATCCCACTACGCCGGATTTGAAGCCTCTCCAGGGATCTTTTTCACCGGTTTCGAAGGTCCCATTGCCCAGGAGGTTGTCCGGGTCCTCGACGACCGGCTCGGCATCGTCTTCGATGCCGGGTCCTGCGTCGGTATTGGGTTCATAGGTGGAGTAGTACAGACCCAGGGGGGTGAGGTTGTCGTCGGCATCATAGAGGGCCGAGGGGCCCAGGGCCGGGTGGTCGATCGCCCCGCTAAACCAGGCAAAGCGGTGGATGTAGTCCGCAGCATAAAGCCGCGGCATGACCGAGCGCATATAGCTTTGTACTTCCGAAGCGGAGTAGCGGTTCTCGGCCACGGTAGCCGCATTCCAGTCGGCGACGGCAAACTCGGTGATCCAGATCGGTAGCTCCCAGCGTTCGTAGGTTTCCTGCATCTTGTCCATGAAGTTATCGACATTCAGCCCGCCGTAGCTGTGCACACACACAAAGTCGATGCGCAGGTTTTGCGCTTTGGCTTTGTCCATAAACTCGATCATCCACGCATTGCTGGGGGAGACGGTCGCCGGGCTCCCGATGGGGACGCCCACCTCTTCTAGGCGGGGCCAAAGGGCGATGGCTTCGTCCACCGTCATATTGGCCTGGGTGGCTCCATCCGGTTCGTTGAAGCCCAGGATATAGGAAATCTTGCCTTCCGCAGCGAGCTGCTTCAGCCGGTCAATATTGGCGTCATTCACGCTGCCTTTGCCCCAGAACATCGGGACAAATTCCACGTTCAGCGGCACCTTTTCATCCAGCTCATTGCCCCAGGAATAGTGCCAATAGGGTTTGAGGTTGGCCACCCGAAAGGACCAGTCGGCTTTGCTATGGGCAAAGGCGGCACCCTTCTTGTCGAGGGCGGCTGTCTCTGGGGGAGTGGGAGGGGCCTGAGGCGGGATGTCAATGACTTCGGGTTTGCAGCTCAGGGCCAGTAGGACAAATAGAGCTAGAAGGGGGCGAGAATGTAGAAATTTCATGTGCTGTAGGATTGGCGTGAGAGAAAGAAGGCCCTGGCCGCCATGATGGCGGCCAGGGGAATACAGGCTACCAGGCCGGGTGCTGGGTCAGGTTGGGATTGGCGTCGAGCTCCTCCTGAGGGATGGGGAAGACTTCGGAGCGGGCGCCCTGGTATACCGGGGCATAGCCCCCGACGCCATCAAGGACGTCCTGGTACATGCGACCATAGGCCGCTTCCAACTCGCCCCAGCGCTTGAGGTCGTAGAAGCGGAGGCCTTCAAAGGCCAGCTCCACCCGGCGCTCGTGCCGGACGATGGCCCGGAGTTCTTCCTGGGACAGGCCGCTCCCTTCCACATCCTCGATGCGGGGCATCTCGACGGAGGGGCGCTGCCGCACCTGGTTGATCAGGTCGTAGACCTCTTGTCCGGTCTGCCCGGACTCGATCAGGGCTTCGGCCCGCATCAGCAGCACATCGGCATAGCGTAGCACATAATAGTCCTGCGATCCCTGCCCGAAGACGCCGGTGCCGTCTTCGGCAGTTTCCCGCCGGAGATACTTCTTGAGGCCGTAGCCAGTGGCCGTATTGCCATTAAAGGTCTTCTCGGGATTGGTGAGAAACATGTCCCCGGAGAACCAGACCGAAGCGGCGAGACGCGGGTCGATCTGGTCGCGATTGGCGACCGGGTCGAGGTCGGTGGGCAGGCCATCCCGGCCATAGTAGGCCTTGACGAGGTTGGGCATGGGTTGGTGGTCCACCTTGGGGATGGCGAGGAACGTGGCAGAAAAGGTCTCCCCATTGTCGGTATCAGCGCTTTGGAAAAAGCGCACCGAGAAGATGATTTCGGGCGAGGTTTCCCGTGCCGGGGTGAAGAGGGTCTCGTAATTGTTGTCGAGGCTGTAGCCGAGATTCATGACCTGCTCGGCGGCCGAGGCCGCCATGCCGTACTGCTGATCGAAGAGGTAGACCCGGGCCAGCAGGCCCCAGGCCGCGCCCTGGGTGGCGTAGCCATATTGGTTGAAGGGCCGGCTCGCCGGCATCTGGGCCGCCGCCGCACTCAGGTCGGCGATGATGGCATCCAGTACTTCGCGCTGGGTGTTTTTGGCCACGTAGGCGTCTTCCAGCGTCTGGGGCTCCAGGATCAGGGGCACATCTTCGAAGGTGACCGCCAGGTTGAAGTACAGCAGGGCTCGCAGAAAACGGGCTTGGCCATCGTAGTCCATCTTGGTCGTCGCATCGAGCTGCCCCTGGGGCAGCTGGTCCAGCTGCGCGATCACGCTGTTGGCCCGGGCAATCCCAATATAGGATTGGTTCCACAGCGTGCTGAAGAGGTTGTTGGTCGGGTCGATATTCCCCTCCACAAAGAGGCCGGGGCCTTCCCACTTCCACTGGTTCTTGAAGTTGTCGGTCAGGGACTCATGGCTGAATAGGGAGCCCGTGCCATTCAGGACCCCGCCGTAGAGCTGGCGGGCCTGCAGAGCGGCATAGACACCGTTTATGGCAAGTTGCGCATCCGCGGCCGACTGCCAAAAGTTGTCGGCGGAGATCTGGGTTTCGGATTTTACGTCCAGGAATTCCTCGCTGCACCCAACCAGCAGCAGTCCGAGGCCCAGGAACAGAAATATCTTTTTCATGAGAATCGTCATATACAGGTGAGTAGTCGTTAGGCAGGATTACAGGCTCAGGTTCAGCCCCAGGGTATAGACCTTGTAAATGGGGAAGTTGCGGGCATTAAAGTTGGTGTTGGCACGCTCGGGGTCAAAGTTCTCCATCTGGGTGAAGGTTAGCAGGTTTTGCCCGGAGGCGTAGATCCGTAGCTTCTCGATCCCCACGCGCTCGGCGATGGCTTCGGGCAGGGTGTAGCCCAGCTCAATGTTTTTCAGGCGCAGATAGGAGGCATCCTGGATGTAGAAGGTCGAGGGCAGATCGTTGCGGCCCAGGTTGCCCAGGCGGGGCAACTCGGTGCTGGGATTGTCTGGCGTCCAGCGGTTGACCCAGTAGGTGAGGACGTTGCGACGGTCGTCGGTCATGGGCGTTTGGCCGTTGCCGATCATGAGGCGGTCCACCCCCTGTACGCCCTGGAAGACGAAGCTGAAGTCAAAGCCTTTGTAATTGGCAAAGCCGGTGAGGTTGTAAGTCCAGTCGGGGTAGGGGTTGCCAATGACGACCCGGTCATCGGCGTCGATGACGCCGTCGGGTTCGCCTTCGGGGCCGCTCCAGTCGACAAACTGGAAGTCGCCAGGGGCGGTACCATTGAAGTGAATGGGGGCATTGTCGACCTCCTCCTGGGTTTGGAAAATGCCAATCACCTGATAGCCATAGTAGGCCCGGATGGGTTCGCCCACCCGCAGGATGGTGTTGCCACTGATGGTTTCCTGGCCATCGCCCAGGCCGGTGACTTCGTTGTGGAGGCGGGTGACGTTGCCACCCAGGCCGTAATTGAATTCGCCTTCGAGCTTGCGCCAGTTCAGACCAAGCTCAAAACCCCGGTTGAGGACATCGGCCGCGTTGCGGGCCTCCAGGTTGCCCACGCCTAGGGTGGCCGGGATGGGGAAGTTGTTGTACAGCACATCAAAGCTGTTTTTGACAAAATAATCGGCCGTCATCTGCAGGCGGTTTTGGAAGAAACCAGCATCCAGACCGATGTCCAGCTGCTCGGTGGTTTCCCAGCGGATGTCGGGATTGGCCAGGGTGGTAACCGCCGCCGCACTCACGGGCACATTTTCGCCCAGCACATAGTCCTGTCCCAGCGCAAAGGTCTGCTGGAAGATGAAGTTGTCGATGCGGTCGTTGCCGTTGCGACCCCAACTGGCCCGCAGCTTGAGGTTGGAGATGGCTTCGAGGCTTTGCATGAAGGTCTCCTCAGAGATGCGCCAGCCCGCCGAGAAGGAGGGGAAGTTCCCGTAACGGTTGCCGGGCCCGAAGCGGGACGAACCGTCGCGCCGCAGGTTGGCTTCAAACAGGTACTTATCAGCCAGCACATAGTTGACTCGTCCAAAGAAGGACTGCCGGGTAACCTCGGAGGCGCCACCGCTCACCACCGGATCGATGATCCCGCCGGCGTTAAATTCCTCCAGGTTGTCGGTGGGGAAGCCACTCAGGGAACCCGAGAAGCCATCGGTGCGGATACGCTGGGCTGAGTGACCCACCAGGACCTGCACGCTGTGCAGGGCCCCAAAGTCGCGGTTGTAGCGCAATAGATTCTCTGTCAGGAGGTTGTACTGGAAGCTGGCCGAATTGGACAGGGAGTTGACGACATTTTCCGCCACCAGGGTGCCGTCGGCCTGCTTCCGCACAAAACGGGGGTTGAAGTTCGAGACGTTGCCGATCTCAAGATTCAGGGTGTTCGCCGTTTCGAAGGAGAGGCCTTCCATGAGGTCCACCTTGAGTGATAGCCGCTCATTGAGGCCAAAGGTCTGCGACTCGTAGTTGCCCAGGGAAAGCTCCCGCACCGGGTTGCTGGAGATAAAGGAGGGGTTGGTGTTGTTGAAAGCGCCATCCACATGGGCATATTCGCCATTGCTGTAAAAGACGGGCATGGTGGGCGAGGTGCGCGACCACTGGTAGATGATCTCAGCCACGCCGTCGGGGCCGCCGGAGGGGCCCTGAAAGTCCCGCACCCAGCCGCTCAGATTGTTGGTGAGGGTGATGCGGTTGCTGGCCTTGGATTGCAGGTTCAGGCGAAAGTTGTAGCGGTTGTTCTTGAATTTGCCTACGGCGATGGCATCCTGATTCAGATAGCCCATCGAGAGCTTGTAGGTGGTCGACTGGTTGCCGCCCGAGAAGGATAGGTAGTGGTTGGTGATGGGGGCGGTTTCGAGCACCTCGTCGGCCCAGTTGGTATTGGAGAATAGGTCTGGATTGGCCCCGCTCTGGATCAGGGCTAGCTGCTCCTCTGTAAAGCGGGGGTCAAAGTTGGTGGGGTTTTCGTTGAAAAACTTTTCATTGATCAACTCGGCATAGGTAGCCGCATCGGCATACTCGGGGATGACCGTGGCTTGCTGCCAGCCATAATAGCCGCCGTACTCGACCTTCATCTTGCCGGCTTGGCCGGCTTTGGTGGTGATGAGGATGACCCCATTGGCGGCGCGGGCGCCGTAGATGGCGCCGGCACTGGCGTCCTTGAGCACGGTGATGCTCGCTACGTCCGAGGGGGCCAGGTTGTTAAACTCGCTCTGCTCGACGATCATCCCGTCGATGACGATCAGCGGGCTGGAGTTGTTGAAGGTCCCCAATCCCCGGATGTTGATGGTCGAGGCATCGCTACCTGGCAGGCCACCGCCCTGGGTGAGGGTCACACCCGCAAACCGACCATACATGAGCTGGGAGGTGTTGGTCACGGGCACATTGACCACATCGTCCATATCCAGCGTCTCCACCGATCCGGTGAGGTTTACCTTCTTTTGCGAGCCATAGCCCACCACCACCACCTCATCGAGAGAAAAGGTGGCGGTCATACTCAGGTTGATCTCGCTGCGTCCGGCTACCTCTATCGTTTGGGTTTCGTAGCCGATGTAGGAGACCCGGATGCTGGCCTCTGCCCCCACACGGAGCTGAAAGGTGCCATCTTCTCCGGTGAGTGTTCCGTTGGTCGTACCTACTTCGGCAACGGTAGCCCCCACCAGGGGATTGCCGCCTTCTCCGGTGATCACGCCCCTGACCTCTTGCTGGGCCATCAAGCCCCATGACCACAGGAGGCCGGTGAGGAGGAGCATGCCTGTTCTCAGTCGTGATTGATTCATCGTAGTAGTGTTATACCTTTTGGGTAAAATGAAAAGCAAATGAGCTGCGACTTCCCTGATGCGAAGCAGCGTTGATGAATGTAAACTGAGAAGATTTTCCACGATTCAGGCGGTGCAAAGCGTGCAAAGAGGAGGCAAAAAGCGGTCATTGACCTTGCTCCTCGGTCGCCATTCGTGGTTCAGAGGGTTGATTATAAGAGAATTCTGATGGGTTTACCCCAAATTGCTCCTTGAAGCAGGTCCGGAAGTACTTCAGATCGTTGAAGCCCACCTGGAAGGCGATCTCGGAGATGTTGTACTGGCTCTGCTGTAGCAGTTGGGCGGCCCGCTTCAACCGTATGGAGCGAATAAAGGCATTGGTGGTGAGGTCAGTCAGGCCCTTGAGCTTGCGGTAGAGGGTGGAGGGGCTCATCGCCATGGCTTCGGCCAGAAAATCCCGACTCAGGTTTTCGTTGAGGAGATTGTCTTCCACCACTTTCATCACTTCGTCCAGAAAGACCTTGTCCCGGGGGGTGATTTCCAGCTCGGTGGGCTGCAGGGTAATCTTTTGGCTGAAGTATTCCTTCAGGCCCTGCCGCGCCAGGAGAAGGCCCTCCACCTGCGCCCGCAGGACCGAGGGATGAAAAGGCTTGGTGATGTAGGCATCGGCTCCGGATTGGTATCCCTGCACCTGATAGAGGGTCGAGGTGCGGGCCGTGAGCAGGATCACCGGCAGGTGGCCCAGCTCTGGATCCCGGCGGATGGCCTGGCAAAAGGCCTGCCCGTCCATCTCGGGCATCATGATGTCGCTGATGATGAGGTCAGGCGGATCTGACTCTGCTTTTGCCAGGCCTTCCCGGCCGTTTTCTGCCTCATGTACCTCATATTCCTCCTCAAAAACCGACCGCACAAAAGCCCGGATGTCGGGATTGTCCTCCACCAGCAGGAGTTTGCCCTTGTGATTCTCTGCCGGCGGCGTGCTCCCCGCCGGGTCCGTTTCGACCGGAGCCACGGCATGCGCCTGGTAATGCCGCCGGTCCTCCGGATCCCATTCGTGGATCAGGGTCTGATCGGAGAAGTGGGCCCGCCCCAGGGGGAGCCGCAGGTGGAAGCGGCTGCCATGGCCTACTTCACTTTCCACAGAGACTGTGCCCTGATGCAGCTCCACAATGGTCTTGACCAGAGAGAGCCCGATGCCCGTGCTCATCACGTGGGCCGACTCGGCCTTGACCACATGGTAGAAGCGGTTAAAAATGTTTTCCAGCACCTCGGGGGCCATACCTTGCCCATCATCGGCAACGACGATTTCGCAATGCTGGTCATCTGTTTGCCGGACCTGAAACTGAATATGGCTTCCCGCCGGTGAATACTTGAAGGCATTGGACAGCAGGTTGGAGAGCACCATCTCCATCTTCTGATGGTCAAAGTAGAGCATGACTTGGGGGGGCTCGGCTTCGAAGGTGAAGCGGGTGCCTTCCCGCTCTGCCAGCTCCTGAAAGGATAGGAAGACCTCCCGGGCAAAATGGACGACGTCCGACTGTGTGACCTGCAACTCCATATGCCCGGCCTCGGCGCGCCGGAAGTCCAGCAGCTGATTGACGAGGGTCAGCAGTCGCTGGGTGTGGTGGTGCACCGTGTATAGGTAGCTGCGAAAGCGGTCAGGGACCTGTGGCTGCTGGATCATCTGCTCAACCGGACCGGAGATCAGGGTGAGGGGGCTGCGCAGTTCGTGGGTGATGTTGGTAAAAAAGCGGGTTTTCATCTCCGCCAGCTCGCTGTCCTTCTCCCGCCCGACCCGTTCCAGCTCCAGACGGGTCTTCAGCTCATTTTGCTGGCGGATCACCCGCCGGTAGAGGGCCAGGGTGGCGATGAAAAGGAGGGCATAGAGGAAAAAGGCCTGCCAGGTGGCCCAGAAGGGGGGCAGTACCGTGATTTGTAGCTGCGCCTCCTGGGCCTGCCATTCGCCGTGGGGGTTGGCCGCCGACACCCGAAAGGTATAGGTCCCGGGACGAAGGTGGGTATAGGTGACGCTTCGCTGCTGGCTCACGACGTTCCAGTCTTTTTCGAGTCCTTCCAGCTGGTAGCGGTAGGCGATGCGTTCCGGAGCGTGAAAGTCCAGCGCGGCAAACTCCAGGGTCAGGACATTCTCGGCATAGTCGAGGGTGATCGCCTCGGTATACTCGATGGCCCGGGACAGGACAATGCCACTTTCCAGGGTGTCACCCACCTGTACGGCCTGGTTAAACACGCGCAGGCCCGTGATGGCCACCGGCGGCGCGTATGCCCGGCTCTCGATGGAGTCGGGATGGAAAAAGTTCAGCCCGTAGATTCCGCCGAAATACAAGCGCCCCTGGGCGTCGCGACAGGCGACGCCTTCCATGAAGGAATTGGACTGTAGGCCATCATTGACATCATAGCTTTCTACCGTATGGCTCTCCGGGTCAAAGCGGGAGATGCCCCGGTTGGTGCTGACCCAGAGCATGCCCGCGCCATCCTCCAGGATGGCGTGGATGTAGTTGCTGGGCAGGCCGTCTTTTTCCTGGAAGCAATGAAACGTTACCTCGCCGTTGGCTTGCCGGTCGGCGCGGTTCAGGCCATTGGGGGTGCCTACCCACAGGCGCCCCTGCCGGTCTGCGTGCAGACAGAGAATGATGTCGCTGCTAAGTGAGCGGGGGTCCTGGCTTTGCTTTTGATACACCTCAAAGTCATCCGTTTCGGGACGGTAGCGGTGCAGGCCGCTATAGGTGCCGATCCAGACCTTCCCGGCCTGATCTTCGCAGATAGCGCTGATGCGGTTGCTCCGCAAGGCCCCATGGGTCTGCGCCATCTGGTAATGAACAAAGGACTGGGTTTCCGGATCGCCCGGACCCAGCGAGCGTTGTAGACCGTCTTGCTGGCTGCCCACCCAAAAAGTGCCATCCGAACTTTGGGCCAGCACGGATACCCGGTCCGCAGGGCGGCTCGTGGTATCCTCTGCTCTCTGGAGGAGGACCGGTAGGAGGCGATACCCCCCGGAAGTTGGGATAACCCGGGCCAGGGTCTGGTTGGTTCCGATCCACAGGCGACCTTGTCGGTCGGTCATCATGGTGCGTACACCGGGCTTTCGCCCCCTGAGGGGGGCGCGCAGAGAGAGGGGGGATAAGGCCATTGCCTGGAAGGTATTGCCTTCATCGTGGCTATAATACAGGACATTCTGCCCGCGTAGCCCGACCCAAAGAGTGCCCTGGGTATCTTCGTGTACGGCCCAGATGGGCTCTTGCGGCAGGTGGCCATCCTGTTCCTGCCATTCCACCTGCCCAAACTGGGCGGCGGCTTCGTCTATGCGACAGAGGCCTCCCCCATTGGTGCCGAGCCACAACACGCCCGACCGGTCCTGAAAGGTACACAGCACATCGCGATACAGGTCCTGTTCCGCATCCAGGCCCCGCGGCGAAAGAGAAAAATGTTTCCAACTGCGGCGGTCGGCACTGAGTTGAAACAGGCCTTGCCCCCAGGTGCCTACCCAGATGCGACCTTGTTGATCCCTGAATAGATGGTAGGCATTGCGAGGGGTTTCTGATCCCTGCGTTGAGAGGCTTTGAAATCGGCCACTGAGGAGGTCATATTCAATGATTCCCTGGCTCCAGGTCCCCAGATACAGCTTCTGGTGCAGGCTGTCCGCCAGCAGGCTCACACAGGTCTGCGGTCCCTCTGGCC
The DNA here is from genome assembly GCA_003696875.1 of Bacteroidota bacterium. GTDB lineage: Bacteria > Bacteroidota > Bacteroidia > J057 > J057 > RFHL01. The sequence goes on from RFHL01001158.1 coordinate 16,861, forward strand.
CCTGAATATGGGTAATGGCCTGGCCTTTGCCATCGCTGTGATACAGGCCCCGATCGGTGGCCAGCCATATGCTGCCATCCGGTCCAGGTAGGATGTCTTCCACCCGGATCCCTCCCATCCGATGCTGGATGCTGTCTCCCTCGGGCCGGATAATCGAGAGCCCATGCTGCCAGGTCCCCACCCAGATGGCCCCATCTGGGCCCTCGGCCAGGGCGATGACACGGTTGCCACTGATGCTCGGGCCTGCCGTGGAGCCCGCCTGAAAGTGCTGAAAGTGATCCCGGTCGGGATAATAGCAACTCAGGCCGTTGGATTTGGTCCCAATCCAGATCCGGCCCTGGCTGTCCTCAAAAAGAGACTCGATGGAGTTATTGATGAGGCTATTGGCGTCCCCAACCTGATTCTGAAAGACTTTGAAGGTGTGCCCATCAAAGCGGTTGAGCCCCCCGCGGGTTCCCACCCACAAAAAGCCCCTCCGATCCTGCAGGATGCAGGTGACCTCATTTTGCGAAAGGCCTTCATCAGTGGTGAAGTAGCGTGGGTTGAAAAATCGGGCCGGTGCCTGTCCCCAGACCGCGCCGCCAAGCATTACCCCGCAGAAAAATAGCCATGTCAGCCAGGTTCGCCACATGGAGTGTAGTAGTTTGTATGTCCGGCCCTATCTCTCAGAGAAACTAATCCCAGGTTGGACGTTGCCCGTGGATAAGGATATATAGTGAATATCCGATATTTTCTATCCATTGACAACTGGGATCAGCAGCCGGAGCGCGATCAGGCGCGGCTTGGTATTATTGCTTCAGCTGGGTGGGGCTGGTAACCCTGACCGTCTGATTGTTAAAGAGGTCCTGGTGAATCAGCCAGGTTACGGTATCCCAGGCTGCCGGCTCAGTCCATTGGGGGGGCAACAGGTGTTGCTCCCAGCGGCGGAGGTTTGCCTGGATCGTATCCAGGGTTTCCGGCAGACTGTCAGCGAGGTCATGGGTTTCGGCCAGGTCCGTTTTCAGATCATACAGTCGGTGACCCAGCTGGTCCACCTGTATCAGTTTCAGGTCGCCCAGCCGGGCGGCCGCCATGTGATCCTTGCGCCAGAAAAGGCGCTGGTGGGGGGCAGGCAGGGTAGGATCTCGAAAGTAGGGCAGCAGCGAGACCCCGTCAAGGGAGCTGTTGGCGGGCAGCGATATCCCCGCCGCATCCACGGCGGTGGCAAAGATATCCAGCGAGGAGGTGAGGCCCTCGTAGCGCTGCCCCGGCCCGATATGGCCGGGCCAGTGCGCCACAAAGGCCACCCGGTGGCCGCCTTCGAACTCATTGCCCTTGAATCCCTTGAGCGGTCCGTTGGTAGACTGGTTATTGGCGGCCCCGCCATTGTCGCTGAGGAAGAAAATCAAGGTCTGATCAAGGATGTCATGTTCTTCCAGCTTTCCGACGATCTGGCCTACCGCCCGGTCCAGCGCCCAGGTCATAGCGGCCAGTTTTTGCCGCGGGTGCCCGGCAAAGCGAGCCAGGTCCGCTTCGGTGGCTTCCATCGGGGTATGGACTGCGTTGGGGGCCCAGTACATAAAAAAAGGCTGGTCGGCATGGCGGTCGATGAACTCGGCTGCTTTTTGCCCCAGCACATCCGTCAGATAGCCCTCAAAGCTGGCAAACTGCCCATTTTCCAGGATGCAGCGGGTATCGCCAGGCTGATCGTTTTGGGGATTGGGGAAGTAATGCCGCCCCCCGGCAAGAAAGCCCCACGAATAGTCAAAGCCCCGGTGCTGGGGGTGATTGGCAGGGCTGTCCCCCAGATGCCATTTGCCAAAGGCTCCGCTGATGTAGCCGGCCTTGCCCAGCACCTCCGCCAGGGTGGGATGGTCCAGGTCCAGGCCCGAAAAGTGCTCTGGCGGATTGCACTCAAAGCCGCTGCGTTGCTGATAGCGGCCGGTGAGTAATCCGGCCCGGGAAGGCGCACAAACCGAGGCGGTGACGTGGGCGTCGGTAAAGATCATGCCCTGCTCGGCGATCCGGTCCAGATGGGGCGTGGCCAGATCCGGACTGCCCATAAAGCCGAAGTCGGCGTAGCCGGCATCATCGACCAGCAAAATGATGATGTTGGGAGGGCGTCCGACCTGAGGGGCGCTGGTTCCCGTACAGGCCATGGTGAGCAAAAGCAGCATTCCTGGCCATAGCCGGAAAAAAGGCAAACGTGGCATGGGAGGCTTGGAATAGAGGTGATCAGGAAATTACGGCGAGCAGGCCCAGGGCCAGGCCTGTCAGTAAGATAAACAGTACCCATTCGGCCGCACGCAGGCGGTCTACTTTTTTGGGGTCAGGAGGTGATTTCATGGGCAAATGATTGGTTGCATAGTTGTGGAAAGACCTCCCCTGGTGAAACAAGAGAGGTCTTCCCAAGGATACATCACCCGTGTGTGGTCAGGGATAGCTGGCAGATCCCGGTTAGAAGGTTAGTCCAGCAGGACTTTTTGCCTGTAAATCGGGGTCCCATCGCGCTGCCGGACAGCCATGAGATACAGCCCCCGCGGCAGATCCGCGACAGGAAGCACGTCTTCCTTGACGGCCACCTGCTTCCGCAGGACCATGCGGCCCGATAAATCCGTAAGGGTCACCATGACCGGTTGCACCGCCTCGTGACGAATTGTCAACTGTCCCTGGGCCGGATTGGGAAATACCTGTACCTCAAGGTCATTCAGGATCTGAATGGCGGTGGTGGAGGTGTCGTTACCCGAGGTGTCTGCGCTGGTGGTGTCGGCCAGCATAAGGAAGACACTGTCCAGGAAGAAGGTTCCGCCTTGAGCGTTTTGGTACATATTGACCCGCATGGCGGTGGTGGAGTCGGGCATGGTAAACATGGTGTCGACATAGGTCCACTGCGAGTCGGCCACCGTGATGAAGTGCTCCCAAAGGATCGTCCAGGCCCCGCCATTTACTTTGTATTGGATGCGGAAGCGGGAGAAACGCTCCGGATTATTCTCGGGACGAAACTTGACGTAGGCACCAAAGTGGTACAGGTTGGTGTCGGGCAGCATAAACTCATAGTTCACACCGGCGTCTCCGTTGTAGTTAAAGGCGGTTTTGGCGGCATAGGTACCCGAGTAGGCATCGACTGTGTCCACATCCCAGTTCCAGCCAGTCCATTCGGGGGCTTTGACGCCACTCTCAAAGTCACCGTCGACGATCAGGTTGCTTTGGCCATAGATACTCCCTGTCAGGGCCAAGACCATCGCCAGGGCCAGTAGGTGCAGCGTAGATAGGTGTCTCATCATGATGAAGGTTTTGAAGCGGATAAAAGTGAAGGATGGCACCGGCATGACCCGTTATGCCTGTTGCATATTTATCCAGAATGTGGCCTTCGGAGGGGTGACAATGCGTGCAAAAAGCAGGGATAAAACGAGAAAAAGGCCCCGGAGGGCCTTTTTCGTGGGTGGGGAGAACCGTTGCGGCCCGCAGGCCGGGCCGCTATTCGTCCTGTATCTTGATAGCGATCTCTTCGCGGATCAGGTTCGAGGCCGTACCGATGTAGAGGGTATAGCGGCCGGGCTCCAGCCGCCAGTTGGCGGCGGCTTCGTCATAGTAGGCCAGGTCTGCCACCGGGATGGCGAGCGAAACGGGCTTCGTTTCGCCCGCGGCCAGTGAGACTTTGGCAAAAGCCCGGAGCTCCTTCTGCGCCCGCGTCACGCGGGACTGTGGCTTGCCCACGTAGACCTGTACCACCTCAGCCCCGGCCACGGGGCCGGAGTTGCGGACTTGGCCCTGCACGTAGATGGTGTCGCCGGCGGCCAGGTTTTGGGGTGCCACGCTCAGTTCTGACAGCGCAAAGCGGGTGTAGCTCAGCCCGTACCCGAAGGCAAACTGCGGAGCAATGCCCTTGGTGTCATGCCAGCGGTAGCCGACGAGGATGTCCTCCTCGTACACCTGCTTGATGCTGTCGCCGGGGTAGGAGAGGGGCCCAAAAGCATGGGCGGCGTTGTCTTCCAGCTTCACCGGGAAGCTGAAGGGCAGCTTGCCCGAAGGATTGACGTCGCCGCTGATCACATCGGCCAGGATGTGCCCGGCTTCGCTGCCCAGATACCAGGCCTGCATCAGGCCCTTGACGCGGGGCAGCCAGCGGGTCTCCACGGCATTGCCGCTCACGAGCACCACCCCCAGATTGGGGTTCACGCCGGCCAGTGCCTCAATCAGCTCCGGCTGCCCGAAGGGCAGCGCATACTGCAGGCGGTCGCCGCCTTCGCAGTCCTGATGGTGGTTTTTGTTGAGGCCACCGACGAAAAGGACCACATCGGCCTGTGCGGCGATTTCCAGGGCCTTGGCCTGGAGGGAGTCGGCATTCAGGCCGGAGGGTAGCACCCGCCCGTAGGCGGGCGGGCCCGAGGCGTAGCCCAGCGTATGCAGGATGGTGGCGTTGGGGAAGCGCGCTTCCAGGCCCTCCAGGGGTGAATATTCCTTTTTGGGTTTCAGCTCGGAGGAACCCCCACCGG
>RFHL01001159.1 GCA_003696875.1 Bacteroidota bacterium
CACCGAGATCATCCAGCAGCGGCTGGAACTCCTCGGCTACCGCGGCCGCACCGCGGTCGAGATTCAGGATCTCTATCACCCTGACGGCCGTCCGGCCGGCACCCGGGTGCGCATTCCCATCCCGCTGCACCTCTCCGGCCCAGACACCGCCTGAGGTCGAAGGCCCTTCCTTTTCACCCCAACCCTCCTGCCATGCGCTTGCGTACCATCATCGTCGAAGACGAAGAAAACGGCATAAAAAACCTCCAGGCCAAGCTGGCCCGGAACTGTCCGGAAGTCGAAGTCATCGCCACCTGCCTCACCGCCGAGGAAGGCAGCCGGGCCATTCGCACCCACCAGCCTGATCTGGTCTTTCTCGATATTCATCTCGGTCCCCTGACCGGCTTTGACATGCTGGCGACCCTGCCCCGGGTTGATTTTCAGCTTATTATCACCACGGACCATAACGAGTATGGCATCCAGGCCATCAAGGCCGAGGCGGTGGACTATCTCCTGAAGCCCATCAGCCCCAAGGAACTGGTCGCCGCAGTGCAAAAGGTGCACGCCCGGGCCCTGCAGGAGGGGACCCCTCCTACCCGGGTAGCGATACCGGTCTCGGATGGCTACAAGCTCGTCGGGGTGGATGAGATTCTCTACATCCGCGCCAGCAACCAGCGCTGCATCTTCACCCTTTTCAGCGGCAAGACCATCGACTCGCCGCGCCTGCTCAAGGAGGTATGCCCCAAGCTGGAGCCCCTGGGCATAAAGCGCATTCACAAGTCCCATGCCGTCAACATGGACTACGTCGAGCGCTTTGCGCGCAACGACAAGGGCTATGTGGTCATGAGTGATGGCACGCAGCTGCGGGTATCGCAGGACAGTTGGTCGGGGGATGTGCTGGGGCTGTAAAGAGCGCTTCCCCAACTGTTCGCCTTGCCCGTTCTCGAAAAATGGTTGTATCTTTTCTCCATGATACGGGCCATACGGAAACTTTTGCTTTGGGCTGGGTTCATAAGCCTGCTCTCTGCTGCCTGGGGCCAAACGGCGGCACCCAGCCTGAGCTTTGCCCGCTACGGAGTCGAGGATGGACTTTCCCAGGTATCCGTCAACGCCCTGCTACAGGATAATCAGGGCTTTCTGTGGGTGGGGACCAACCAGGGCCTCAACCGCTACGATGGCTACACCTTCCGCCAGTACCGGCAGGACGGCCAACATGGTCCCAGCCACGATCACATCCAGGCGCTGCATCAGGATCAGGCCGGCCTGATCTGGGTGGGTACCGCCAATGGCCTCAGCTGCTATGACCCCCGCCGGGATGCCTGGCATCATTTCCGCTATGCCGCCGCTGACAGCAGCGGCCTGGTGCATTACGACGTCTATTCCCTCTTCGAAGACCGGCAGCAGCGCCTGTGGATCGGCACGGGAGTGGGTTTTTGCCAGCTGATCCGGGCCGGTAGCGACCCAGCGAACTGGACTTTCCAACAATGGAAACCCCAGGCCGGACCCGAGTCCCACATGGGACCGGGCGTCAGCGTGCACGCGTTTGCCCAGGACAGCCTGGGAGACCTCTGGCTGGCGATGACCAGCCGCGTCGAGGACGGCACCCCCCGGGGGGATGGGGTCCTGCTGCGCTTTTCTCCCGAGGCCCAGACCTTTCATCTGTATGACGAGGCCAAGAGTGGCCTGCCTGACCGGGAGGTGCGCGCCCTCTTACTGGATCGCCAGCATCGCCTGTGGCTGGGAGGCACCCAGGCCGGCCTGATGCGCCTTACCCATGCCGACCCACCAGCATTTGAATCCTATCCCATCGGGGGCCAGGGAGGACTGGCCCATGGCATGGTCATGACGCTCTATGAGGATTCCCAAGGATCCCTTTGGATTGGGTCCTACGGCGGCCTCAGCTGCCTGCCCCAGGGAAAAGGTTCCGTCTTTACCTCCTATCAATGGCCTGATCCCCAGGGTATTCCCCAGGACTTTGGGGCGGTCAAGGCGGTCGTACAAGACCGCTCCGGGGTCCTGTGGGTAGGGGCCGAAAAGGGCCTGTTTAAGGGCCTGCGCATCGACAACTCCTTTCACCAACTATCGCCCCAATCTCCCCCGGGGCAGCAACTGATCGGCGGAGACATCTTCGGAATCCTGGCCCACTCCAGCGGAGAGGTCTGGGCGGGCAGCTACCAGGCGGGACTCAACCGGCTGCAGCCGCAGCCGGATGGCAGCATACAGGTCGAGCGTATTGCTCCGGGAGCTGGCCCGGAACAGATTCCCATCAGCACGATTCTGGACCTGCAAGAGGATGCTCAGGGCCATATCTGGGTGAGTTCCTTTGAGGGGCTGCTCCGTATCATTCCAGCCCGTATCTCAGGAGAAGCCCGTA
>RFHL01001160.1 GCA_003696875.1 Bacteroidota bacterium
AAGGAACCCTGATTTTTCACAGGAGAATATCAATGTTCCAAACACGAACTTTCAGTATCATTTCCATCAGCCTGCTGATGGCGGGGAGCCTGGCAATCAGCCAGTGCAAGAAAAAGACCGAGGACACGGGCAACGAACCCGCCCAGGAAACGGCCGAGGCGACCACGGAGGCTGCTCCCAACGCAGCGGATGTTGCTGCCGGACATGAGCTCTTCAAGAAAAATGGTTGTGTAACCTGTCACGGAGAGGGCGGAAAGGGCGATGGCCCCTCTGGTCCGGCCCTGAAGGCCCGCAATCTGACCAAGCCCGACACCTTCAAGCAGGGAACCAGCCAGGCCGAGATTGCGAAGACCATTTCTACTGGAATTCCGGGAACCGGAATGGCGCCGTATGCCAGCATCTCCGAAGCCGACCGCATGAAAATTGCTGCCTGGATCAAATCCATTCAAAAGTAAAGCCTCAACAATCGTTTTACAGCAGGGGGAGTGTTGGCTCCCCTTGCTGCCCATTACATGAAATTATTTTATTGATGAAGTTGCCATTAGAGAGGCGGGTAGTGGAGCTTTTGTTCAGGCAGTGGGCTCCTCCCCATGCTACCACGCTGGCGGTCAGCGAAAGCGTGGACCCTGCTCTGTATGAAGGCTTTTTCCCGTCCGGAGGGGCTGCCGTGGAACGTAGTCCAGCCCTTTACGGGATGTCGAAGGCGGCCTCACGCAAAACGGACTTTGTGTTCGTGGCGGCCTCGGACCTGCCAAGTGCGACCGCTCAGCTCCTCTTCTACCTTTCCAATCTGAACCCGGGTGGAGTTGCTCTGATCGAAACCTCCCCGGAATCTCCACGGCACAGCTACGCAAGCCTCGGAAGCGGAGCCGGGCTCCGCCTTCTCTATGAGGGCGCCATCAAGGACATCGAGGGCCTTGTGCTGCCGGCCTCCCTTCGCAGCCATGCCAACACGCGCATTTTACTTTTTGAAAAGCTCCTGCCGCGCGGGCAGCGGCTCTCCGAAACCAGGCTGTCCGTCATCCTGCCCCGTTCTGTTGCACAAGCCGAGCGCTGGGCTGATTTTGTCCGGGCGCGCTCGATGGAGCATACC
>RFHL01001161.1 GCA_003696875.1 Bacteroidota bacterium
CTGTATCCGTCGCAGTTGCGCCAGCGCACGCTCCGGGGAGAACGCACTACCACTGGCCTTCAGTCGCATCCGCATGATGCGATGCAGGATCAGCGCCATGAAGCAGATCATGGCGTGGGCCTTGATGCGCTTCGGCAACCGGTGATAGACCGGGCCGATCTCGATGTCCGATTTGAGGACCCGGAAGCCGCGCTCGATATCCGCCAGCGACTTGTAGCGTGCCACCACCTCTTGCGGGGAGAAGTCGGTGACGTTGGTGACCAGTAACAGCTTGCCGTCCATCAGGCGGGCCTGCTGCAAGGCGCCCTGATCGATGTCGTAGCAGAACAGCGGACTCTTCATGTCCACTTTGATGATCTTCGCCAGACTGGCCTCACAGACCTTTTTGTACAGCTTGGCGGTGGCTCCGCCGTCCGAGAGCTTCCGCCCCCGACTTTTGATCCCCTCGTCCTGCCGGTCCAGCTTAGTGGCCAGCTGTTCCGCCTCCTGCTCCAGGGCCTTAATCTTCTGGTCTCGCACGGTCGTTTGCTCGACGGCCCGCTCGGGATCATGGGCGATCACCAGGCGCTGCCCCTGCCATTGCGTTTCGGTGATCACTTCTTCCGTGGCTCCGTCGAACAGGTCGCTCTGCAAGGGCCTCAGCAGCGCTCTGAACTCCGCGTAGCGCCGCCCGGGGACCGCCAGGATAAACTCCAGCGGCTGGCCGCTGGGCAGGGTGATCTGCTGCAGGTCGGCCAGGTTGTCGACGGAGAGCAGGCCGCGATCGGCCACGACGACAATGCGCTTCACCGGGAAGCGCTGAATGAGCTTTTCGATGGTTGGCTTCAGCGTGGTGACTTCCGCGGTATTGCCTTCGAACACTTCATGGTACAGCGGCAGTCCCTCAGCAGTCTGGACCACCCCCAGCATCACCTGACGGGCGATCCCGCCTTCTTTGGACAGGCCGTATTGGCGCAGCTCGTCCTTTTGTTCCGAGAGCCCTTCGGTGCGTATCGTGGTCATATCGTAAAACACCACGGACAGCTCCTGGTCCACCAGGGGGCGCAGCAGCCCGGTCAGGGTGTCGTTGACGGCAGCTTGCTGGTCGCACAGGGCATCCATGGCCCGCAGCAGATGCTGGTGATCGATGTTCTCGATCCCTTCCAGGCCCGGCAGGCTCACGGTTTCCAGCCAGCGCAGCACGCCCAGCTTGGAGTCCGGCTCGGACAGCCGGTTAAGCACCATAATGCGGATCAGGGCTTCCACCTGGATGCTGTGCCGGGTGCCCCGGAACACCTTACGCAACTGATCGAAGCCGAGTTCGGACCAGAGCTGGGTCAGCGCCCAGACATCCCCCAAGGCACGGGCACTCTCGAACTGGATATCGGGCTTCGCCGGGGTAGTTCGACCGGTAACGCGGCACAGACCGTCGATGACGGACTCCAGCTCGTCGCCCAGCTTATCGAGCCGACCGAGTGTGGCCAGTGTGCGCTGTTTGGGGCGTCCGTTATCATCCCGATAGGCTTCGACGAGCTGCACGTACTTGCGCGGACCTGACTTGGTAACTTTGACAAACATGCCAATACATTATCACGCCGATCATATTGAATAAAGAAAATAGTTATCCACATACATGCCATTACACAGGTTTTCAGGCCGACCCCGCTGCAGGCCGCATGATTACTGGGAGTAAGGGGTTAGAACAGGGGAAAATCGGTGGATAACTGTCGAACTCGGGCGCGCAGCGGTTTGGCAGTCCCTCTGGCTGGCCTTGTTAAATTTTATTGCCACCATGACTCAGTTGAAACC
>RFHL01001162.1 GCA_003696875.1 Bacteroidota bacterium
AGCCAGGTCGGCTGCCGGCGGGCGAGCTGTGCTGGCCAGCGGCCAAAGGCCGCCTGGGTCCCCCGCGCCCGCAAGGGGCGCCCCCCCCCAGCCACCCCAGGAAAAGCGGCGCATAGACATAGGCGCTGAGCAGCGAGGCCAGCATCACCAGCGCGCGTAGAGCCTGCCAGCCGCTGTCGGCTGGGGGGGATGGGGAGGAAGCAGCGGCTGCGCCGTCAAACCGCCGGGAACAGGCCAGGCCAGCTGTAAATGGGGTAACCCCTCAACCTTGACGATGCCCGGCACCCGGGCCACCAGGCTGTCTATGGCGTGCAGCTGCCGGAGGCCAGCAGGGGTAAACAAGCTGTCTCCGTAGTCGAGGGCCAGGATGACGTATTCGTCGTTGCCAAAGTGCTGCTGGAAGGTGCGGTACGTGCGCAGGGCGGGGTCGCTCTCCAGAAACCAGACCTGCAGGGCGTTATTGGGTTGCAGCGCCGGGCCGGCCCAGGGCAGGAGCGTCAAACTGAGCCCCAGCCAGCCAAGGGCCAGGAGGTATCGGTACCGGAAAACCCATCTGAGATGCATGTGAGGGCCTTTGGGAGAAGAGGAAATCTTCGATCAGGACGCATGAGCCGCGGCGGCTTCCCCGAAACCTACACGAAAAAAGCCGGGCTCAGCCAGCTGGCTGAGCCCGGAAATGGATGTGTTCTTTTTATCGAAAGGCCTTAATCCCAATCCTCCAGGGGAATTTCTTCGATCAGCTCACCCGCATCATTGACGAAGGTATGTTGCGAAGGCTTCAGGTCTTGGTATTCATCGTCCCCAAAGGCGAGCAGGGGAAAAAACAAAAAGCCGAACAGGGCCAGACCTATCCCAAAGCCGGGTTCCCGGCCAAACTTTTTGGCGAGTTCCATATACACCACAATCCGGGCGACGATGGAGAAGATGGGGACAAAAAATCCCAGCGTCCACCAGCCGGACTGCCCGCTGAGCTTGACCAGAACGTACAGGTTATAGCCGGGAATGAGGGCGTGCCAGCCAGGCCGGCCGGCCTTGGTGAAGATCTGCCACCAGCTGAATGCGTAGATCAGCACCAGCACAGTCATGAAGAAAAAGGGGAAAACAGCTTGGGCGTCCATAGTACCGGGTCAATAGGATGGGTGAAAAAGACATAGCAGCCCGGCCAGGGCCGGTGCCATCAAGAGGATGGACAAATACAAAGGGTTCCTCTCATGGTACGGAGGGAGAAGAAATGGGGTTTAAGGCCGGAGAGAGAAAAATACGTCTCCCTATCGGCTCGAAAGCGGACTTTTCTTGTTGGCAAGCAGGGCCTGAGCCTCCAAAACCCGGATCCTCACAGAAGGAGGAGGCCCTCGGCTTGGGCTGCAGGTGCATGATGGCGACCTTATCTGAGGCGATCCATACGCCTCAAAACAAAAAAAGTGAGGTGCATCCAGCCTGGATGCGGGAGGGGAAGCAAAAGCCCTTTTGGCTTCGGGCGCGAAGCCTTAACTTACCGGCCCCTGAATCGTTAATAGGGGGAGGTCAAGTGCGGCCAACTGCCCAGGCGGTGCGTGTCTGGCCAGGGAAATTATTTGAGGAAGTGATGTTCAGAACCATACAACCCAAAGCCGCAGCCTGGCTGCGGCATATCTTAAGCCGGATCATTGTACCAGCGGGGCCATCGCGCCCCCGCTGGCCCCTGGCCTCCCTGATGTTTGGGGCCTTGCTGGGGGCGCCGCTGGCCCTCTCGGCGACCCACAACCTGGCCGGGCAGATCACTGCCGAGCGCAATGACCCGGACAACCCCAACAGCTACGAAATCACCCTCACGACCTATACCGACCCGGCACCCGCCGGGGTGGATCGCTGCTCGGCCGATTTTGAGATCTGGAGCTTCAACGGGCCCTCACCCGTGCAGATCACCATCCTCACCGAGGTGCCCCGCGCCAATGGCGGACCGATGGTTAACCCCTCCGATTGTACGATCCCTAACCCCCGCAATGGGGTGGTGGTCAAAGGAACCGTCAAGCGCAACGTCTACACGGCGACCTTCATTTTCCCCGGGCCCGGGACTTATGAGATTTACTACTATGACGTGGCCCGCCACGGCTCTGTGGTGAATATGAACAATCCGGAAGAGCAAGCTTTCTTCGTCAACACCCGCATCTTTATTCCCCCGCCCATCATTGGCAGCAACAGCACCCCGGTCCTGCTCAATGAGCCCCTGGATGACGCCTGTGTGGGCAAGCATTGGACCCATAATCCCGGGGCTTGGGACCCGGATGGCGACTCGCTCGCCTACTCGCTGGTGCCTTCCTACCACTACGACCCGGCCCAGAGCAACCTGCCCCAGGTTGCCGACGGGTACCGTTGGCCCGATG
>RFHL01000102.1 GCA_003696875.1 Bacteroidota bacterium
CGGGGAGCCCCATCAGACGAGCAGGCGGTTCCCATTACAGCATCAGACACTTGTTTCAGTGGCGAATGGCATGGGTCAGCCCCCATGGTCATCTCGCTGTTTCGACGCCTGCTATTCCTGTGACTGTAAGGCCGGACGCCCGAACCCGTAACGCGGGCCTCACCAACATATATTCATAATACGCGAAGGGCACCTAACCGTGGAACCGGCAACGCACCATACTCACTCCATCAATAACGGACCTTGCCTCAACGCCTCCTTATGGCTTATCAAGCGAGCACGGGCGTATCTGATCCTATCAGCAGTCCTCCTCTCGTGCAGCGGCCTGCTGAAGGTGCTCTCGCCTGCCGTCGGAACCTCCCAACTGCCAGACCCCGTATTCCCTTCCATGTCGCTCCATCGGACTCTCCTGCTAGCGAGGCTGCGCCTCAGACCGACGAGATGTAGCCTCTGAGTGGCCCGGCTGGAGCAGTCGCGGCGTCGGAACGCCGGATTTTTGCCTCTACAAGGAGGCGGGATCTCCGCTATGGGAGTACCAAATGTCCAACCGAGCCGCCCCCAGCGTAGGCCTCAGTGTGGCCGAACTCCAGCGCGATCATGTCGCCCTGCAGCTCGAGTGCATCGATCGCATGTACCTCAACCTCTACCAGCCGCGCCTCACCACCGCCAACGGCATCGCCTGGTTCTGCCGGCGCCACCTGGGCCACCGCTTTGCCTCGACCAAGCCCTTGGGCCAGATCACCGACCGTTTCCTCGCCGCCATCGGCCGCTTCCAGCAAGCCCATGAGGTGCCCCTGATCCGCTTTCGCAAGGGGCAGCGCAAGGATGCCATCTTTGCCGAGCATCTGGCCCGCTTCCCTCATGCCGAGGGGGTGGTGTTCATCGGCGTGGCCCAGGAAAAGGCCCGGGTGCCCCGCACCCTCCGCAAGCGCTGGAAGGACGGCGCCACCATTCCTTGGATCGACTACTCCACCGCCGTGGTCAACCACTACTACTTCTACTGCGTGGACCGCGACTTCGGCCCCTTCTTCCTGAAGTTCTGCAGCTACTTTCCCTACCCGGCCAAGCTCTGTCTCAACGGCCACGAATACCTCAAGCGCCAACTCCAACAGCGCGGCATCGAGTTTGAGCCGCTGGACAATGGCCTGTGGCGCTGTGCCGAGCCCGCCCGCGCTCAGCGTCTGGCCGAGGGGCTGAGCGCCGCCAAGATCGACGCCTTTCTGCGCAAGTGGCTGCGCCGGCTTCCTCATCCCTTCAGCCCCCGCGACCGGGCCGCCGGCTACCGTTACCGGGCCTCCATCTGGCAGGCCGAATTCTCCCTCACCCAAGTCTGGGACCAAGGCTGGCGCGGCCGCCAGTTCTTCGAGGAAGTCATCCGGGAAAACATCGATTTGGGCCGTCCCGAGCAGGTGCAACTGATCTTCCAACGCCGGATGCCCAGGAAGACCGCCACCGACGGCCGATGTCGGACGCGCATCATCACCGAGGGGGTCACCCCCTCGCTGCACGTCTATTACAAGAAGACCCACCTCAAGCAATACCACAAGGAAGGGCGGGCCTTGCGCACCGAGACCACCATCAACGACAGCTATGA
>RFHL01001163.1 GCA_003696875.1 Bacteroidota bacterium
GATTAATCCCCGAGGCGGTGACCGCGCGGCGCATCACCTGCTGTACGGAACGGGGGCTGTAGCGGTCTCCATGCATGCCTTCGAATAACCAGTACTGAGAGGTATAAAGATCTCGATACTTTTTCAACAAGGCAAGAAGTTTGTCCGATAAAACCACATAGACGACTTTTTGAATTTCTAGTGGCATGGCCGGAAGGTTGGTATCACGCATTGCGGGATACGGCCATATCCCGCCATCCCAAGTTCCGGGATACGGGGCTATACGCTATGGAAACCTTACTCTAAAAGGTAACAGAGCCGGGTGGGAAGGGCTTTGGGGCTTCCTACAGTTGACGTGAAGCCATGCGGCGCCCCCCGGGTATATGCGTTAATCCCCGGCTATGCGAGCCTGCTCTCCCGCCTACCCCATACACTCCGCCACCACCGCATCAAAGACCTCCGGAGCGGAGATCAGCCGGGTGTGCAGCCCCAGCGCCGCGGCCGCGGCGATGTTGGCGCGGGAGTCATCCAGAAAGAGGGTCTCGGCGGCCTGCCAGCCGGCCCGGTTCAAGGCCGTCTCGAAGATCTCGGCGTCGGGCTTGCGCATGCCCATCTCAAAGGAGTAGAAGACATGGTCCATGTGGCCAAACATGGCCCGGCATTCGTCGATGTAGTGGTCGCGATGGGCGCCGTTGGTGTTGCTCAGCAGGGCGATGCGGTAGCGGGTGGCGAGCTGCGCCACCTGCGCTTCCCGATGGGGATAGAGCCCCACGAGCAGGTCCTGCCAGATTTGCCGCAGCTGCGGCAGTTCCGCCTCGATCTGGAATTCTTCCTGCAGCCCCATCAGAAAGCCGTCCGCAGAGAGGGTCCCCCGGTCCAACTCGTCAAACCAGTGGTGCTGCGCCTGCTTGGTAAAATCTATTTTGGGCGCCCCCGGCGCCTGCAGCGCCGTGAAGGCCGCGAGGGTGCCTTCGACATCGATGTTGTATAGTACGCCGCCGAGGTCTATGAGGAGGTTTTTGATGGCCATAAGGAGGAGGAATTGGTCAATGAAGGCTCAATATACAGCCTTCCCCGCCTGCGGCCAAGCGACCTGGACGCAGGTGGCTTGGCAGATGTTGAGAGCCGAGAGTCGAGAGCCGAGATCGGCCCCGAGAGGGCCTTTGGGAGCGGGGATCCTTGGTGAACCCTTCCGCGCGGCCCCGTTTCCCTTGAGATGGAAACAACCCACGGTCCCTCGCCCATGGCGAGGAAGAAACTGAAAAAGCCCCCTCTCTTCGCAAGAGAGGGGGTTTGGGGGTGAGTTCTCAATGCCACAACCCCTTCCGCGCGGCCCCGTTTCCCTTGAGATGGAAACAACCC
>RFHL01001164.1 GCA_003696875.1 Bacteroidota bacterium
AGTCAGGAACTTCGGGCTCTGCCCCGGCTCTCCGGGCACCACCAATCTTGAGTCCCGCGCGCTTCGCTTCGTCCCTGTACCGCTGCATCTCGGCATCGGCTTCGGCCTGCCGGGCCTGGAGCCTCTGGCCCTTGACGATCCAGTAGGCGTCCGCGAGCCGGAGACCCGGGGTCTCCTTCAGCTTCTTCGCGACGGCGATGGTCAGCTCCTTGTCGAAGTGAGGGGAGTTGCGGTCGATGTCAGGGTTCTCGGCCTTGAAGCGTAAAACAGCCTGCTGGTTCTTGTACAGCTCCTGCGCCTTCTCCACGGGGCTCAGGAGCTCCTGCATCTGAGCCTTGACCCTCTGGTTGACGTGCCAGTCGATCGCCTTCTGGATCGAAGAGGGGTCGAAGGGGTCCACGGTAGGCGGGGCCTGGTCATCACCGGAAGGAGCTTCCCTGAGTGACTTCATGAAGTCCGACGACAGGAGCCCCTCGGTCTGAGCCTGCGCCTGGGTTAGCGCCTGCTCGTACTTCCTGCGCTCTTCCGCAAGGGCCTGGGTCTTGCGCGTGTAGTCAGCGCGCATGTTGGCGAGCAGCTTCTTCGCAGGCTCCGGCAGCTCGGCCAGAGTCTGCTGCCAGGACAGGCCCTGGTGGTTCCCTTCGCCTTCCAGCACGGGGTCCCCTACCTCCCCGAGCGCCTCAATCGTAGGCTTGCTCGGGGGGGCGGTCTTCCCTGCCACCTCTGCCTTCGCGGCAGCAAGGGCCTGCTGAATGGCGAGGTTGTTTCCAGTGGCAGCGGACGGGACACCTCCACCTTCCTCGTGGGCTGCCTCCGGGCTCTGCGCTTCTACGTTTTCCATGGGTAGCTCCTTTTCTCAGTCTCTTCGCGCTATCCGATGCGACCGAGCGCGAGGCGGTCGAAGTCCATCAGATCATCGTCCTCAGCCCCTACCTGAGCGGTCTCCTCCTTCTCTGGAGGCGGATGGAGGGGCTTGGCCCCAGGCTCCGCCTGGGACCGAATGAACGCCCGGAAGGAGTCGTTCCTCGCCAGGGCGTCGATGGTCCCAGCCAGCATCGTCAGACCGTCGTCGTCCTTCACCTGGGTCGGATCCATCACAAGGCGGTCCAGGCCGGCATCGCTGGCCATCTTCATGATCATGGCTACAGCGCCGGCAAGGTCGGGAGGGACCTGGTCTCCTCCGGGCTCAAGCTCCAGGGGAGGGGCTCCTATCAGCTCCAGGATGGGATTCACGGAGTCTGCCAGGTCCGCTATAGCGAGGGGCGTGAAGTCTCCCGTCAGCAGGTTGGAGTAAGCCTCGTCACGGGCAACATCGGCCTCCTTGGCCTTACGGCGGGCCACGACGGCCTCCATTGGTTCCTTGTCGGCAAGCAGAAGATCTGCACGCATGGGATCTCTCAGTCGTCCTCTTCGAGGAGAACGTTGGCGGGGTAGGTCTCGGTGAGAGCCAGGGCCTTGTCACCGTCGTAGTAATCCAGGTTGTCCAGGTAGGTCTGAAGCTCCGCCTCGTAGGCGGCGTTATCCTCGTCCTCGGCCTCCAGCATGTCTTCAACATAATACTTCGGGAAGTCCGACAGGGGGGCGTACCCCCGGGCCTCTGCAATCTTGTCGGCCTCCTTGTAGGAGTAGACGTACCGGCCAATGCCCCTGTTGAAGAAGCCGTTCACACCGTAGTACCCAGCGTTGCCCCAGGTGTCGGGGGTGCGCTGGAAGAGTTGGATCTCGTCCTTCCTGGCGATCAGCTTCCTACCGTCCTTGTCCTTCAGGTGGATGATGGGCTTCGCGTCGATCGAACGCGATACCAGCTCTTCGCGCTTACCAAGGGCGACCCCGGTCTTCGGGTCGATAACGGTGTACTCGTAGATGGGCATCAGCCTGCTCCCTTGATCATGCTCATTACGCCGGAAGGCGTCGGGTTCGCCGTGACACTGTCAGGCGTCGGAGGGGCCTCGGGGGGAGCTGGAACTCTCGGAGCAGACTCCGGGCCTCCCGGAGAAGCGGGGGCAGCCAGCTCCTCGGAGAGATGGAGCTTGCGGACGATCTCCTTGCGAATCACGTTCGGGTCGCTGCCCAGCTTGACCAGCAGAGGAGCTACGTCGATCAGGCGCTGAGTCGCCACGCTGTCAGCCACGGGGGTTGCGCTGGAGTCCGACGGGTAGATCTCGAAGTCGCCTGCCAGATCCGACGCTGTGACTGAAGTAGGAGTACCCTCCAGCATCACCAGCGCGGAGCTCTCTTCCTCCCCGATGTAGGTCTTGAGTACGCAGAGGAAGCTCATGCACAGCAGGGAGATCGCAGCATCGCGCTCCCGTGCAAGCCTGCCGACCTCGCTGCTGGTGTAGGCGGCGAGGGCAGCGGCTTCTGTCGCCGTGGTCTTCGTTGCCTCTCCCCTCGTGAATGGAGCCAGGACGGACCCCCGATCCAGCTCTCTCTGTACCTGGCCGATGTACGCCTCTACCTCTGGACGGCTGGGGCTGTGGGGAACAGCGGCCATGATGGACGACAAGCTCTCGTCCAGGCCGATCTCCACGTCGATCACAGCACCGTCCTCGCCCTTTGCGAGTAGCGCCTTCGCGCTATCGGTCAGGGAGCCTGCACGAGCGAACCACTGACGGGCTGCCTTCCTGACAGCGTTGGCCTGAAAAGACCTTGTCACGTTCTTCTCGTAGAGCTGGTCGTACACCCGCTTCATGGCGGAGTAGCCGTCAAGGGGCCGGTCTGGGACCCTGTTGTAGTAGAACGGCGCGATGGGAACAACAGGCGAGTCGTCGTAGCTCCTGAACGGGATGCTCTCCTTGTAGATGAAGTCCTGTCCCGAGGAGTACCCCGGGCTCCACAGGTACAGCGACCCGGTCTTCATGTCGTACATCTCGGTAACCCTGATGTACTGGAAGGCGGCTTCGTCCGCAGGGGCAGAGAGCGACTTCGTGCCTTCCAACCTCTCGTCCCCATCTGTCTCAAGCTCGTCCAGGTAGTCCTTCTTTGGCATGGGGTTGAAGACCTTGCGCCCCCACAGCGCCCTCGCGTCTTCGATGGACACATGGTAGACGTGGCCGACGTAGGTCTGAGCACTCCAGGTAGGAGCTTCCCTATCAAGAATAACCTCCCACGGAGGGAGCGAGACCGGCAGGACCCGGCTGAAGACCTCGGGCACGTCCTGTGGGATCAGCTTCAAGAAGGCCATGGGGTAGATCAAAGCCAGGCGGGAGGTCCCTTCGATCGGCTCCCTGGCCTTGCGGAGAAACATGTTGCAGACGGCCTGTGCCTTGTGGCTGTCCCCCAGCCCCTGCAGTCCTGGCTTGAGTACGACAGCGGGGTTCCTGGAGAACAGGCTCGCCTGGTAGGACTCGATGTGGGCGTAGCCGTCAGATGTCTGGATCTGGATCTTGTTGCTGCGCTGGGGCAACTTCTTCCAGAAGTCGATCAAGTAGGAAGCGCGCCACCTCCTCATGTCGGCTTTCCGGGACTCCCAGAGAGCGTCGTGCTGATCTGTCAGGTATCGAACAGTCTCAGGGGTCATCGTGCTATCCAGGGTAGAGCTGAGGAGTTCCGCCTTGCACGGGCTTTCATGAGTTTATCCTCAAACCGCTTTCGAGCCACTTCCCGGGAACCCATCGGGATACGCAGCTCCTTGAGCATCAAGTACCCGAGGCCAAGGGAGATCACCTTATCGTCGCGTCCACCTTTCGGGTGGTCCGGGCGCTCACCTGGCCCAGAGACGATGGCCTTGATCTCGTCCAGGTAGGCTTCCTCCAGCTCAAGGATCAGGCCCTCGTCGATCATCTCTCTGAGAGCGCCGTAGATCAGCGGCCGAGTCTCTTTGGTCGTGATGAAGTCCTTCTTCTTGTACTTCCACAGGAACCTCTCCGGGTACTTCGCGTCCCTCACATACCCCAGCACCTCGTGCCCGTGGTTGTTACTCTCAATCCCCAGGATTGGCAGCTTGTACTCGCCGTACTCGTAGCAGACTCTCAGTATCTGCTCGGAGAATCGCTTGGGGCTCCAACGATTCGACCACCAGTAGTAGACAGGCTGACGGGTTCTGCAGTTGATGACGGTGATCACGGAATAATCACGGCCTACTCCTTGTGCGGAGTCCACGGCCACAACATACATCCCATCGTCTTCTGGCTCTTCTGCGATGGCCTCGTAGCAAGGACCTGGCTTGGTGCGAGCGAGACGAGTAGGGGTGATCTCCTCAAGAGCGAGGGGGTCATAGTGAGCATTCTCCGTGGACTGGAAGCACTCCTCGACGAAGGAGGGGAACTCCCGCTTCACTCTCCGGATGTCGTTGTTGAGCGACCGGATCTTCTGCCTTCTCCAGCAGATCTGCTCTCGTGTCAGTCGATGCCCGGTCTTCTCCTCCACGAGATCGGCGTAAAGAAGCTCGGCCTTCGTCGCTTTGAAGCCGGGAGGAGGCTTCATGGTATACAGCTCGTTCTCCCACCACCCGATGAAGACCGGCTCCCACTCGTTCTCCCCTGCCAGGGCTCCGAGGACCAGCTTGTGGAAGGCGTCCATGTAGCCGTTGGCCGTCGATTCCAGGATGATCAGCCCATCACTACCCACGGAGGCGTCCACGATGGAGAGAGTGTCCATCAGGTCAGGATAGAACGCCCCTTCTGAGAGGTGAGCTGACTCCATGGCGTAGGACCGTAAGGCCTTGGAGTTGTTTGCGGTGAAGGTCTGGGACTGTGCCCCCGACGCGCTGATCCTCGTCACTCGGGTAGCGGCCTTGTCCAGGTTGTGGCGGAAGGGAGGAGGGAGGTTCTCGTGGAACCTCATGTCCATCTCGAAGATCTCGTTGGCGCTCCCCACCTCGTGGCTTACGACAGCGTGCCGGATGGGCTCAGTTGCCGCGTAGAGGTTCTGGTAGAAGATCGCCCGGATGATCGTAGACAACCCGAGCTGACGAGCCTTCACTACCAGAATGCGCCTGTGCCCCTGGTCCACGAGGTCAACGATCTTCTCCTGGTACGGCCGGGGCTTGAACCGGGTGACCTTCTTCGCCCTCTTGTTGTAGATCGACAAGCCCCGGATGAACGTCTTCCGGTCCTTGCTCCCAAAGGTGCGAATCCCCTGGCTCACAGCAGACACTACTGGATGTCCTCCCCCGATGCGAGAGCGATGGCAGCGCAGGCTTGCATCCTTGCCAAGGTCACCTGCAGAAAGGCAGGCTCCGTCACCTCGTGGAGATGCCCCGTAGCGACCCCCTCGTTCACCAGCTCCCTGGCGAGGCGGACACAACGGATAGCAGCCGACAGATCGGGAGAAGAAGGAGATTCCTCGACGAGGACATAGGCAAAAGCCCTCGTGCTCTCCGTGGTCCGGGCGAGCAAGTCCGGTCCGGTCCCCCGCAGTATCTCAGTGAGCTGCAGCTTGAGCTTGTGCTCTGCTGCCTTGATCCGAGCGTACTTCGGAGCAGTCTCCGCGTTGGGCGGGATGTCCGTAAACAGTCTCTCGACCTCTGCCTTAGTCATCCGTCGTCTCCAGGGACGCCAGGAAGGCCATCTCCTCCTCAGTGATGCTCTCCTTCCGCTCAACGTGCGGGGGCCGGGTGTACCCGTGCCTCCTCTCCAGCATCCACGCGGATGCCTTCCAGTCGCGGGTAGCAGCCTGCTCGATGTTGTTCAGCATACGAGCTGCCTGCTGCGCCTCAGCGAAGTCCACAGCCTCTTTGAAGGTCCGGTAGATCGAGTCCTTCCCTGACTGAATGTCTCGCGCCCCCCGCAGAATCCAGTTGCGGATCGTGGTCGTTCCCACGCCCACCCTCTTCGCGGCGAGGGTCCCCGTAGCACCATGCGCGATCATCTCGCAATAAGCCTGCTGCACCTCGGGAGTCAGTCGGGACGTGCGCCCCCTCGTGGGAGCGCGCCAGGAAGTAATGTCCCAGGCTGGCCTGGTGTCGTCGTCGTCACTCATCAAGGGCCTCCAGTCGTTCCCGGCAGCGAAATAGGACACCTGCTATCCTACTCAGCTCGTCTCGCCTTCGCCTGCTGCGAGTCGAGGAGGAGAGTATCGACCGCAGCTTCTCCAGCATGTCCAGCACCTCCAGCATCTCCTGAAAGGACTCCCTCGCGACGGAGCAGGAACACCCCTCATCAGGGGCTCCCACGCTCTGCTCACGAATGCGCCTCTCCAGATCAACGACGAACTCCTCGACGAAGCTCTTGGGTAGGAACGCCATCGACCCGCGCAGGCTCCGGTAAGAAGCATCGTCCACGTCAGTCCCTAAGATGCGCCTGCATGTGCCTCTCAAGAGCGATGAGGGCCTGCCCAAGCGTGGTAAGTTCCTTACGAATCTTCGCCACCTCTCCATGGGCCTCCGCAAGCTCAGCAAGCAGCTTGTCCTGCAAGGCGTGGGCTTCGCGCAAGGCCTGCTCCTGCTCACCATGCTTCTCCAGGAGAACCGCGTGCATGTCCCGGACGGCAGCAGGAGACAGAAGATCCGTGGACTCGCGCTCCTCCTCCAAAGCCTTGTACCCCATGGTGTTGCTCCTCTTACATGGCGTATGCCCTTATCATAACACGACTATTCCTCCTGCACCCCTTTTTGTTCACCCTGATTTTCAGGTGGTCTGGGCTCGGACTTCACACCCCACCGGACTCCCCGTCCTGCCCCCTCTCCACAGAAACGTCTCTAAGGCAGGTGAGATGTGAACTGCTAAGACGAGAGGAGACGGTAGTAGCGCCCTCTCCTGCCTGGATATGGTCAGGACCAACCGCTGTTCCCAACCCCTTTTTGGGGTCGGTCCCGGCCATATCCCGCGTTGAATGCCTGTTATCGGCGTGGACCAACCTCCGCTAAAAACCTGTCCAAACTTTTATATATAAGGGCGTGTGTGCAGCTCTATTTTGCATATGCTCGTGTGCTCTATGCAGCGTTTCTATGTGCATACTACTACTAATACTCTTTAAAAATAAGAAGAGTAGGTTGGTCCAGAGAGTATATATAAGGTAGAACCTACCATATCCTGGACTGACCAACCTCCAAACAAGGTTGGTATCACCGACCTCAAGGTTGGTCCTGGCCGATACCGGGGGTTCTACCTCGACATGAGAGGACCGTCCTGCCGCAGGAACCACGGCCGGGAGGGAGGACGGGCGGGAGTCAGATCCGGGAAGGTGAGGATTTTCTCAGCAAAGATCATCCCATCCTCTTTACAGGGACCTATAAAGGTGGTATAGAAGAATAGAACGTGGGGAACTGATTCCCCTCTTCCAAGAAGAGAGAAGAGAGATGCTGCATAGAAAAGGCGATATCCAGCTTATGAACTACACGGTGAAGGGGCGAGATGGGGACGTTGTCCTGAACCTCGTTCCTCTCCGCACGCTTCACGACTTCCAGGACTGGCTGAGGGACCTGGGGTACACGGATCAGACCGCGATGCAGTATGCTTCTACGGCGTCAAGGCTGCTGTCTGACATCTGGCTGGAGAATAGGGAGGAGCTCCCTGCTGCCTGGTACACCTTCGCCGTGTGGTTGAGGACGGTTCACGGAGCTCTGGTCCACGCTCCTGAGGAGTACAAGATGAAGGCTGCCGAGTTCCGCTACCTGCAGCGTCTCGCAAACCAGCTGGCGGGTTAGCAAAGAGAAACCCCCCCTGCCCTTCTCCTGGCAGGGGGGGTCAGATCACCCACATCAACGAGAGAACGACTTCATGTTCCACACCTCTAAGACCCTGCAAGACCCAGAGGATACGGTGACCGTAGCTCACGACACACACTACGTCAACCTGTTCGACCACCCCCTGAGCCTGGACTTGTCCGCGTATGAGGAGGGCTACGCCACCCTCTCCCGGAGCAAGAAGACGCTCTGGCGCTACCTGCCGAAGCAGGCCCGGGATGGTAAGCTGTACCCGGCCTACCGTGTCCACTACGCGGGCCGTCTGACGAGCACCAACCCTATCCTCATTCAGTCACTGCCCCGTGCCCTTCGCGCCTGCATCTGCGACCCTGGCAGGGTGATCGTCGTGACAGACTGGACCGCCTCTCACCTCCGCATCGCCATCGAGGAGAGCGGGGACGAGCCCAAGAGCTACGAGGAGCTGATCCCCTGGCTGCAGGGGCACGGCATCGACGACCCCCAGATCTGCCGGAAGGTTGCCAAGCTCTCCGTGCAGATCTGGCTGAACGGAGGAACGGGGCTCACCATCACCAAGAAGGCCCGGCAGGCCTTCGGCGTGAAGATCAAGGGCACGGAGATGGTCAAGCAGATCTCCCAGGTGTGGCCGAAGGTCGCTGCGTGGAAGGAGGCCAAGTCCTCTGAGATCGTCGCTGCTGGCTACGAGCTGAAGACCAAGGCTCGCACTCGGACAATCCCCGATGGGACGAACAGGGACGGGCTGGACCGTCGCAGGAAGTCCGCTCTGGTGGGTTGCTACCTTCAGGCCGTGGAGGCCGACGCCTTCTATCGTGTTCTGGACTACATCGTGGACGGCTGGGAGAAGAAGGTCTTCACGAAGGACGACCTCTACCCGCTGATCCCCCTGCATGACGGGATCGTCTGGTCTGTCCGCGCTGATCGTCCCGACCTCAAGAAGACACTGCGAAACCTCATGCTGATGGCGATCGGGCACGAGGGGGAGGAGGGGTACGTGACGGTGACTTCCGGTCCGAGCTGGGGGGAGCAGAGCCACGAGTGGAGGCCCTACCCGGAGGACGCCTGTGGGGACGATGAGGGGGGCAAAAAGAAGGCCAAGGAAGACCCACCCACCCGGGAGACCGCCATTAAGATCCTGGAGTCCGGGGACTTCTGGCTGGACACTACGTCCCACAAGCCGATGCTCCGTGATACCCCGGTGGACGATGCTCTGTACTTGGAGCTGGCTGTCGCCATGAGCCGCGCTCGGTCGGACCAGCGCAGCTACGCCGTCCAGACGATCGCTGAGGCCGTCGCCTTCCTCTGCAATAAGAAGCCCCGGAACCCGATCAAGGAGCACCTTGAGCAGCTCGTCTGGGACGGCGTGCCTCGCGTGGATACCTGGCTGACAACCTATCTCGGCGTGGAGGACTCCGAGTCCACCCGCCTCAAGGCGCGGACCTGGATGCTTGGAGCAGCCCGCAGGGGGGTCCGCCCGGGGGCCAAGCAGGACTTGACTCTGATGCTCAAGGGGGAGCAGGGCATCGGCAAGACCAGGCTGGTCCGTGCCCTGGCACTCAAGAGCGCATGGGCGGGTCAGCTCTCCCGCGACATGACCAGCAAGGACGCGCTGATGATCTTGGGGGGCGTCTTCCTCGTTGAGCTGCCTGAGTTGTCCGCGATGAGTCGAGCGAAGACCGAGGATGTGAAGGACTTCCTTACGACTACAGTAGACCGATTCCGACCTCCTTATGGCAAGACCGTCGTGGAGGTTCCTCGGAGCTGCAGCTTCATCGGGACGACAAACGAGAGCACTCCACTCAAGGACAGCACGGGCAACCGTAGGTTCCTGATCGTGGACGTTCCCGGCGTGATCGACGTGGAGGCCCTCACGGAGGACGCCCCGCAGCTCTGGGCAGAGGCAGTCCAGCGCGTTCAGCAGGGGGAGCGGTGCTACCTGACGATGGAGGAGCAGAAGCTGCTCAAGCCGGAGCAGGAGGAGAGCACCGTCGAGGACTCCTGGGCCGAGGACGTGCTGACCTACGCTCGGAAGTCAGGGTACGGCGGTATGACCATGCTCACCACCCGCGACCTGCTGAAGTACGCCATCGGCAAGGAGACCAGTCAGATCAGCAGGTGGGACGAGATGAGGGTTGCCGCCATCATGAGGAACGCCGGGTACACGCAGAAGAGGAAGCTCATCGACGGCCGGGGGAAGATCCGCATGTGGGTCAGGGACGGCCATCCCGAGGATGAGAAGGTCTTCGGCAGCACTTACAATGAAAAGTTCCGGTAGGCTCCCCACCTCTCCACAGAAGGAGTTCCACATGAAGCACAACCTCATCGGCGCAGCCAACATCGCCCTGACCCTTACAGCATTTCTGCTGTTCTTATGGGGGTATAGCTCCTACCTCCTCTGACTGGGGTTCCAGCCAGCACAGCTTGTAGCACACGAAGGCCCTTCCGCTTGTTGGAGGAGCCTTCTTCTCGTTTTACGTTGGGGCAGATAGAATCCGGAGAACCTCGTGAACATCCCTGACTGCAACTTCAAGACCGTGGGTATGGGTCACCCTCATCACCAGGGGTGACCTCTTCTCGCACTTCGTGCTGGAGGAGGACGATCCTCGGTTTCCCATCGTGAGGAAGATGGCTGGCTGTCAGCCAGCTCTCGGGCGTGTTGCTGGGAACCAAGGATGAAGGGAGTCAGGCTTCCTGACGGGGGGTGCTTTGGATTCTGCCTCGACAAACTGCAGAAGCAGCTTCTCTGCCCTCTGCAGTTCCACCCGGGCTGTGGTAAGGCTGCCACGTAGCGCAGCCAGGGCCTTCTCCCTGTCCCTTGAAGCCTGGTTCCTATCCATGGATTCCTCCGGATTGCAGCCACGCTGTCAGCGCGGTCAGAGCCCCTGTCAGAGCCCCACCGAATATACCAGCAGCCCCTGCCAGTACCTTCGGCTCAGCTTCTGCAAGGCGGGCGAGCAGCCGCCCAATCCCTGACGCCGGCAGGGGGACAGGAGCGGGGGTTCGGCTTGCAGCCAGCGCGTCCCTCAGTACAGGGTCGAGGGCTCGGACAAGCGCGAGCGTTTGCCGCTGTAGCGCCTCCAGCCTCCTGGCAGGGCTTGCGGTCCTCGACACCTCTCCTACCAGCATCGCACCGACGACTCTCCCCCATGTCTCCGCAGCCCCCTCCTCGGGACAGCTCGGTAAGACGATCACGCCGTACCTCTCTCCGGACGTGGCACCAAGCATGTTCACTACTCCCGACACGTCGGACAGCCCAACCAGGACAGCCGCAGGGTCAGCTTCAGAGATAGCCTGCAGCAAGGACTCCCAGGTTCGAGAGAGGTGCCCCAGGTCCACCAGGATCACTTGATAGCGGTCTTCCGGTTCTCGCTCTCTCACCCGCGCCAGCGCTGATGGCAGGTCTTCTTCATGGTCAACGGCAACAGAAGAGAGCCTGAGCATCCGGGCGATGAGCCCCGCTCTGCTCTTGTCGTGGTCGATCAGCAGGGCGCGAATCCACTTACATGTATCCTGGGTCTCTTCTGGCCAAGGCATCACTCCCCCCTATAGGCTGCGTGACGAACTGACCCTCCGCGCGTCTTCATTCTCTGCCCTTTGAGTTGGCATAGGCTACCCCAAGGTTCGCTCCGGAGTAGGCGCCGAGAGAAAGAAGCCCGTAGAGCCCCAGGTTGGTTAGAACCCCGTCAGAGACCCCGGCACGGGAGAGAGCTGCGAGAGCCAGAAAGTAGCCGAGGCACATACCGTAGGCCATGAGCTTCCTCTTGCCCCTCAGCCTACTGCTCTGTCCACCCGTCCTCATGTTGCCTCTACACGGTTGCATTGGATTCTGTTCTCGCCCCCTGATACCAGCAGGCCCTACTCCGGGACCTCTTCGCAAGGAGGGCACTCGCCGGTAGGGGAGACCCCGAGGTCGATGCCCATGCCCGTGAAGATGCCTACGATGAGAGGGACGATGTACTTGAGGGCGCTCTTGAAGGTGTCCATGGTCTGCTCCTATCAGGCGTTGTCGAGGCTGCTCAGAGTGTAGTAGACCACCCGGATTCGCACGGAACCGACGGTCAGAGCGGTGTCGCCCGCAACGGCCCCACCCGACGTACCGGTCAGGACGATCTGCTCCGAGGAGGCATTGGGGGTGGCGCCAATGTAGTTGCTCTTCGAGTTCTGGGTCAGAGTAGAGGAGCTGCCGTACTTGTCAGGATCAGCGGAGGTGCCGATGCCGTAGCTGTCCGTGGTGCCCCCGCCCGTCAGGGCGGTCTCCACGTTCGACTGGACCGCCAGGACCATGGAGAAGGCCGGGACGTTGACGACGCTGGTCTCAATGGCCGCAGGGGAGATGGTCTCCTCGTAGACGACCAGCTCCAGACCTTCGGACGGCGAGGCACCAATCCGGGAAATGACATCCCCGGTGCTGGCGCCAGCTCCCAGGAACTGGAGGAGAGAGCCGTCCTGAGCGGACAGGGTACCCGTCAGGGTGGGGTCGGACAGAGAGGGGGAGCCGTAGATGCCCTGGAAGAAGGTCGGGGCCAGTAGCACAGAGCCGGTGGAGGCGTCTACCTTGGTCACCATGCCCACCACGCGGGGCACCAAAGGGGGAGTCAGGGTCCACCCGCCGGCCGTAGACGACAGGAAGACAGGGTCGCCCACGTTAGCCGACGAGGTGTCCACGTCCCTGACGAACATCCAGGAGCAGACCTCCCCGATGCTTCCCGAAGGAATCGACCGTGGGGCGCAGAGGATGACCACATCCCTGGTCGCCGCCGAGTCAGCGTCAGCTCCAGACACCAAGATCCTGTCGCGCACGTCACCCACGACGGCGACCAGGGACTCCTTGGCAATGGAAGAAGCAGCGACCGCGCTGATAGCTTCCGTGCGTCCCCTGTCGAGCTGCAGCTTGATCTCGCGGGGGCGGACGGTGCTCTTACCTGTCATGTCGATCTCCTGACGCACCCGGCCCTAAGCCGTGTAGGTGCGGGTTGTTTCCTCCAGCCCATACCGGGGCCTGCCGATAGAGTAGTCGATGCAAGACCACTGGGCCACTACCTCTTGAGCTGGTTCAGCTCCCTGATGATCTCCTGGGTCAGCCGCTCCTGCTGCTGTAGTTTCGATGGGACGGGAATGACCGTGTCCGCTCCGATCAAGAAGGCTACGATGCTCCCGTCGTCCAGCCGCTTGTAGCCGATCTTGTCCACATCCGTGCCCGTCATCCTTGCGACAACCTGCCCGTAGTCCCTCAGATTCCTCTGAAGACCCATCACCAGGGAGGCCGTCAGGGTCATGAGGTAGCGGTTCCTGCCTTCCTCCGAACCAAACCTCCACTGCTGCAGACCCTCGACTCCAGGGACCACGAAGGCAGCTCGCCCCGCCCTGCGCTGGGAGAGGGGGACGGGCTCAAGGTCGAAGAAGCGAACTGCTTCAGGCCACAGGCCGATCCCCTGGAGGGCCATGGCGTCTCTCTCCGGGAATAGCCCCTGGCTTTCCAGCTCCCCTCGGCTCTGACCAAGCTCACGGACGAGGGTGAACAAGGGTAGCGCGAACAGGGCCTCGTTCATCCTCTCCGCTGTCTCTGACAGGGAGAACGAGGAGGGGTCATAGACTGCATAGAGGGCGTCAACCAAGGTCTTAAGAGAGTCCAAGGGCGGAGCAGATGGACCGAAGTGGCCCGTCATGACTCCGTCGTAGGTCTCCTTCAGTTCAGCCCACATCCGGGTCTGGGCGTACTCTGGCACAAGGGACCACGTCCCCTCGAACTCCTGCTGCTCTTTGGTGAGGACCGCTATCTTGCGTAGGTTGTCCAGGGCGTCCGGGCGAACCATAGCCCCCAGCGTGTCCATGAACATCTGCCTCTGGAAGGCGTAGAACATCATGTACCGGGCAACCGTGTCCTTCTCCGTGCTGGGGATCGCCCCATAGTCGAGAAGGGACTTTCTTGCCAGATCAGCCGCTTCAGGCTCAGTCAGCCCGACTCTAAGCGCCTCCATGAACACGGCCTTGCGGAAGGCATTGTCGCTGGCCTCTGCGACCATGTTCCAGATGTTCATGTTGTCCGGCCGGAGCCAGCGTAGCGCCTGCCTAACCGTACCCGATTCAAACCCGTCCGCCGTCATCCTCGCGGTCCTTCGGATATCCTCGATCACCCGGTCGCGGAACTCGAACTTCGCCTGGGAAGATTGGATGTTGTTCCGCTTGACCGCATCCTCCAGCATCTCCGCTGTCCAGACCTTACCCGCCGGGTCTGTGAACAGCTCCCCCGACCGAGGGAGGGCCTTCGGGATCATTTCCGCGAGGTTCCGTACAGAGGAGGGCAGCGACCGGAGGACGAAGCCCGGGACGGTCACCGCCATGATCAGAGGAGCTGTGAGAATGTTCGCTCCGAGGAACCTGCCGTTGGGCAGGGGGAACCCTCCGAGCAGCCCCCCTACTGCGGTCCTGTTGATCCAGCGGAACATGTTGCCGATCTGGCCCCAGACGAAGTCCGCCCCGGTCTTACTTCTCAGCTTCAGCGCCTCCAGGTTCACCGCCAGTGAGTTGCTGGACTTCACCGCGTCGATGAGGGCCTGCAGCTCCGGGTCCGCAGTGACCCGGATATTGTCAGCGATGTGGATCAGCTCAGGGTGGGCAGAGAACTTGGTAGGGTAGAACTCGCCTGGAATACGGGGCCAGTCGGTAAGGCCGAGGCTCTCAGCGAACCCAAGGGCCTTCTGTGTAGCCCTGAAATCGGAGTACCCCAGAAGGACGGACCCCGATGCGAAGTAGTAGCCGGAAGTGGCTACGTGGTCCAAGGCGTGTCTGAACGCTGCCAGCTCCTTCGGCGTCATCCTGGCAGTCAGCTCAGGGTACATGCTCTCCAGTTCCCGGGCTGCCTTGGAGATCTCCCTCTTCGCCCTGCTCTGCAGCAGCCAGGTCGTCATTGCTGCGAACAAGTCGTCCCCGGATAGCTGCCCCCCGAGGCCCTTCCCCCTGAGCGACTTGTTTGCCCCCCTCAAGGTCTCGATCACATGAGCTACGTTTGTAGGGGTCACGGCCCATGCCGAGGGGCTGGTGCCCACGACCTCGGGGGAGAGGGGGAGCATGGGAAGTGCCCTCTGCATTTCCCTGTCGGAGACCTTGACCCCAGAGAAGAAGATACTGACGACCTCTTCCAGAGCGCGCTCGGGCGCGAACCTCCCAGAGGCGATGTCAGCTTCCGTCTGCAGCCGCTGCTCCTCAAGGAGCATCTCCTTGAACTTCTCAGGCCTGTTTTTCGCGCCAGCGATCTCAGCCTTCAGCTCGTCGTCCAGCCGGAGCAGCCTGTTCCTCATGTCCTCTGCCCATCTCCTGACAGGGAGGGGTGCCCGTGGGTCCGGCTCAAAGCCGGTGACTCGCTTCTTGCCCAGCTTCTTCAGGACCTTGCTAACCCCTTTCCCTAAGGCAGTATCGGAGAGGAGGTCGGCTGAGACCTTGAGGGTCCTCCCTACAGGGCTCCTTCGGGCCACTGGAACCGACGCCGCCCTGTATGCCTCAGCGGTATAACGGAGCTTCGCGGAGTCCCGGGTCGCCTGACGGGTGAGAGCTCCCAGCACCTCCTCGTGGACAGACCTGTACTGCTTGATGTTCAGGGGCCTTCCCTCTTCCAGAGCCCGGGAGACCTCCGTCCAGAAGGGAGACTGCGCTATCTTGGCGGGACCCAGTGTCAGGTCCAGCACCTCTTTCACCTGGGCAGGGTTCTCCAGCTTGAAGGACTTGCCCTGCCCGGTATCGCTTACCTTGAGGATGTCGGACGCTGCCGACATGACCTCGTCCCCCACCTCGTCCCATGCGCTCTCGCGGACGACGGTGGTCGGCGTGATGAAGATCAGGTCTTGAGGTGCTGCGTTAGCGGCCTCCTCCCTTGCTCTCTTGATTGCGGACTGGAGCAGAGTAGCGTCAACCGCGTCTATGTAGAAAGGCTCCTTCGACATCGCGATGAGGGCGTCAGTCAGCTCGTCTTCGGTCCTCGCCTCTCTCAGCGTCTTGGCAAGGGAGGTGAGCCCCTCTACCTCAGCCAGGCTCGCCGCCTTCTTGATCAAGGGACCGATTAGCTCCTGCCCGGACGCAGTCCGGAGCCAGGACTTGACGTTGTCCACGTTGTGGTACAGTTCCTTGCTCTGCAGAAGACGAAGCTGCTTGCTGGTCTCGCCTACAATGCGGCCGAGAGGCGTAGAGGGGTCCACTCTCCCTCCTGACGCCACGGCCCTGGTGACTGCTTCCTCGCTCAAATCTTCCATGACCTTGGAGAGCTTGAGCTTGTTCGCTGCCCGGCTCGCGGTCTTCGTTGCTGTACCCAGGCCGGGGACCGCCGGGAGGAGCATCTCCCCTGCCATGCCTATCCAGAACGGAGCCTCGGGGTACCCCGCCTGCTCTGCCAGCATGGTCATGGCGGGGAGCTCCATCAGGTCGTCACCGAGGCTCTGCCCCCTGGCAATCGAGAGAGCGATGTCCTTGGCCAGTACGCCCTGTGAGGGTCTGGAGGACTGCTTAGCCAGCGTGAAGGCAGGGAACCGAGCTCCCACAGCCCCCGCAAGGTAGTCCGCTGCGCCTTTGGACTTACCTCGCAGGAATCGGTCCTGGGCCTGGGCCAGCTTGTAGTTGATGTCCTCCGGGTCCACAGGGTTGCCCTGCTCATCCACTTCGTAGGTCAGGCCCTTCCACACAGGGTCAACAGCGATACGGGCGATTCCGCCAAGGTCCCTCATCGCAGCGGCGATAGGGGTCTCTACGGTTTCTCCCGCTTCCCCTTCGGACGAGAGGGCAGCCTGAACCGCACGGACGGAGATGGGGGTGTCCTCGGAAAGCTGAGCTTGGGCGATGTCTATGGTGGGGAAGGCGGCTCGCAGGGTGCCCCCTACGATGGCCTCCATCATGTTGTTCAGCTCCTTCCTTCGCTCAAGCGGGTCGGCGGGAAGTGCCCCGACGTTTTCTGCGTAGATCTTCTCAATGAGGGGAACCT
Source organism: Bacteroidota bacterium (assembly GCA_003696875.1). GTDB lineage: Bacteria > Bacteroidota > Bacteroidia > J057 > J057 > RFHL01. The sequence goes on from RFHL01001164.1 coordinate 16,569, forward strand.
GGTCTTCGCCAGGGGTCATGAGGCGCGAGATCTGCTCCTGCCTGGCCTTCTCGATCTGCGAGAGCAGCTCCGCCTTGACAGCGGAAGGCCTATCAGGAGTGCCGATGGGCACCGCCTTCTGTGCCGCCGCCATGACAGAGGTACGCAGGTCGGTCACACGGTCCGGGGTCTCCGCCTTCTCGGGAGCTTCGGAGATCACCTGGGGCTTGAGGGCTTCGAGGATCGCCCCCACTCCGGATTCCTTCTCCTCGACCGCGCCGCGCCGGGATGCCCCCTCCATCCTGTTGATGTCGAAGGACTGGACAGGTCTGGGAGCAGAGATGATCTCCTGTACTTCCTGCGCGGCCTGTAGCTGGGCGTCTCTATACGGGACTCCAGCGGACTGCTTCCCCTCGTAGAGTGCGGTCTTCGTCGCGTCAGCAGCGGGCTCCACTTCGTCGGCAGGGTCGTAGAGGGCCGGACCGCCGCCCGCAGTCTGCTTCTCTTCCTCCGTGGGCTCTGTCAGGTCGAGCCCCTGGAGGAGCGCCTTGCGCTCTTCCCAAGTCAGAGTACCGTCGGGGTTGGGCATACCTACCTCCGCCAGGGGAAGAGTCGCTTCCGCTTCTTGTGGCTAACCGCCCACGGAGAGGAGGGCTCCTCATGGGTCACTCCAAGCTCCCCCTCCTTCTCCTTCTGCTCCTCCAGGGCCGTGTCCAGGATGTCCTTGCCTTCCTCGATCAGCTCCTCGTAGCTCTTGCCCATGTCCTCGGCGTCCTTCTCGGGGAGGACCTTCTCGATCTCCGCTCCCTCCCCTCGGACGGTGCCTTCCGGTCCTGGCGTCACAACCTCGTGAACGGGCTTCTTCGCGCGGAGAGCTTCAAGCTGCTTGGCGAGAGCCCGGGTCAGAACCTGCTCCGTGTACACAGCCTGGTCCTCGGGGCGGGCTCCTTCCTTCTTGGCAACCTCATCCGCCACGCTGAGGATGTCCCGAGGTGGCGTGGACCCGGACTGCATAGCCCGAAAGAGGAAGTCCGCCTGGAACTCCATGAGGGGATCGACCGGGTCAGGGATGCCCTTGTGCTCCTTGAGCATCTTCTGCGCCTGGACCCCTGCCCTCATCAGCCGCTTCTGTCCAGAAGTCATGCTCTTAGCTATCCGAGCACTCCTCTCAGCGGCCGTCTCCGGGGGGCGCCCATGGGCCATGGCCCGGCCCCTCTCCGCAATACGGCGAGCGCCCCCTCGCAGCACCTCTCCCGGCCTCAGTGCTCTGTTCTCAGCGAGTAACTTCCCCGCCCTCTCTGCGCGAGTAGGGGCCTCCCCCCTTCCGGTCTGGCTCAGAGCCTTGAGGGCTTCGTCCCTCCGAGTCCGAAGGGAACCCTGCTCCGCTGCTCTACGGATGAAGAGATTGTCCACGCTCTCCTGCATCAGCGTGTTGAGCTGCTCCCTGGCCTTGGCCTGCCTCTCCTGGGTGAGCTTCCTGGATGCGTCCGCGAGAGACTTCAGACCATACTTCTTCTGAGCTTCCAGTAGCTGCTCCTGGGTGATGGGGCTCGTCAGGGTACGGCGGGCGAAGTCCTTGTACTCCTCCTCCGAAATGACCCCGTCGTTGGAGAGGTAGCTCGCAAGGAGCTTCTCCTCTTCCGTAAGGCCGGTACCTCCCAGGTCCTCCTCAGCTCGCGCGAGGCCCTTCCTCAAGGCCTCCCTACCCTCTCGCGTCGAGGGGGCGGCAGGAGCGACCTGGGCGGCCTGAGCGGCTGCTTCTTCCAGGTTCGCCGGGTCCACGCGCATCGGGTCCACATGCAGCGCGGCAGCGATCGTCTTGACCGCATCGACGTAGAGAGAGGTGGTCCTTGGGTCCAGCGCGGAGGGGACAAGGTTGCCGCCGCTCGCGTTCTGCATCCTTCTCATCAGCTCTGCGGCCGCCAGCTCCCGAATACGCGTGGGGTGGTTGTCCAGCTCAGCCGCGAGCGCGGAGCCCGGAGAACCCCGCCCCACCATCACCCCGGAGACGGCCCCGGGCTGGTACTTGCTGCGCGCGGAGTTGTACTTCGTCATCACAGCTTCGATCTTGGCAACGACAGGACCCGGGAGCTGCACGGGTGGGGCCCCCTCAGCCGTCCCGAACTCTGCAGCGGTCCTCTCCCGCCCCCTCTCGCTGCGGTCCAGCGCGGTTGCGGCCTTGATGTAGTTGTCGAAGCTTCGGTCGTCGCCCTGGTTCAGCTTCTCCAGCGCGGTGATCTGATCATCCAGGTCTTTGATCAGATCGAGAAGAACCTTCCTGTGCTGCGTCTCCGTCCGCTGTTCCAGCAGAAGATCCTGCTCGGCCTGGGCCAGAGCCCGGTCGATCTTGGCCTGCTGCCTCTCCAGGAAGGCGCTGTAGTAGGTCTCTCCGCGAGTGGGCATGATCGCTCCTATACGACCCCAAGGGCCTCGAAGCCGAACAGCTCGTTCAGCTCGTCGAAGTCTGCATCGGGGAAGTCTCCCAGCCCGGAGGCGTTGAGGAGGTCTTCCTGAATCTGCTGCTGCTCGGCCTGGGTCATGAGATCAGACCCGGCAGCGGCCAGGGTTCCGGCCAGGGAAGTCGCGGCTTCGAGCTGAGCAGCTCGCTGCTGGTCCTCACGGGCCTGCTGGTCCTTGAGCATGTCCTGGATCTGCCTCTCCTCTCTCCGTTGCTCATCCAGGTGGGCCTTCTCGATCGCGGCCCTTGCGGCCTGAGTATCCTGCGCTGCTCTCTGAACATCCCCCTGCTGCTGCCTGTAGGCCATCCCTGCCCCCAGGTCCTGGGTAGCGAGGGCAGCCATGTTGGCCTGCTGCTGCTCCCTGCGAGCGGCAAGAATGGGGTCCACAAGGCTCGCCTCCATCATCCTCCGCTCCTCGTCCGTTAGGCCGAGGGCTCCCTCCTCCTGCCTACGGAGTAGCTCTTCGAGCTGCTCCTTCCGCAGCTTCTCGGTCTCAGAGGTTCTGTCCCCGAAGATCAGCCCGATTCCGGCCCCGAGCCCACCTCCAACAATGGTGCCAACGGGACCGAAGGCAGACCCGACGGTCCCCCCGAGGGTAGCGCCCTGCAAGGCAGAGGTGGTCTTCTTCGATGCCATCATACACTCCAGGCTTCTACAGAGATTCCCCATGCCGTGAGGAAGTTCATCGCCCCATCAGCGTACCCTCTCGGGCTGATACTGTGCCAGCCCTCTGACAGCGCGAGCTCCAGGTGGTAGCTGCTCCAGGTGTGCCTATCCCTCTCCGGGATTTCATCGGCCTGAGTCAGCAGCCGGGTATAGGGAAGGCGGGACCCGTCGAGGAACAGTGTGCAAGACGCAAGGTTAGATGCTGCGGCGACCCCCCCGTCAGGTACTGCGATAGGGCAAGCTGTGAAGCTGATCAGGACAGATGACTCCTGCGCGAGGTAGAAGTCGTACCCGGTGTTCGGCCAAGCCTTGAGGGTCTTGGTAGCCCCTCCTGCCCTGTTTGTGGGGCCGTTGCCCAGCAGAGAGAACTGCTCCATGTCCACGGTGAAGATGCGCCCCCCGACCATCCCGGTGACGAAGCGATGTCTCTGGGGGAGCGCTTCATAGACCCCCCGGACGATGTGCCGGGCCTCTGCCCAGCCTGTCTCGGAGAAGTCCGTTGCGGAGATGCCCCCATTGATGTACTTCTGCAGCTCGTCCAGAGCGTTCTGCAGATCAGCGGGGTTGATCGTGGCCCCGGACGTGAAGGTGCTCGGGTTCGTGTAGCTCAAGTAGCACCTCCTCTCAGAGCAAGGAAGCTGGCCTGACCCCGCTCGAAGGTCACGTTCATGGCATAGCTCGTCGCATACACCCATGCCCGGAAATCGCTTCCTCCGCTGCTGTAGTGCTGGTAGAGGAAGGGACCCCTGAAGTAGAATCGGAACCCGTACAGCGTGAGGGCGCTGGGGACCCTGTAGTTCCAGACGCCGTGGGGTGCTCTGCGCGTCTCGATGAGGGAGCCGCTGAGATACCCGTAGGTAGGGTAGACAGCGTACCCGTGGGTCTTGTAGGCGCCGGAGGAGTCAAAGTCCTCAAGCTGGTAGGGCGTGTTGAGGGGCACGCTGCTCGATGAGTGAATGTCGGTGTGCTCCGGGAGCACTTCCATGTTGACCAGCGAGGTGCTGGTCAAGTCCCACATGGGGTAGACCACGAACAAGGTCCGAGCCCCCGCGTTATTGATCAGGGCCTCGTTGTGGCTCGCCATGTAGACCTGGTAGTGGAGGCGCAGGATGTCCCCGGATTCCAGGGACAAGCCCCCTGGGAAGGCGAAGTCCATCCCGTTGCCGTGCGTCAGCTCGTAGCTCTGCGCTGCGTCTACGGAGCTGTAGGTGTGAGGGCTGCCATCCGCGTTGTTGTTCATCCTCAGTGCGGAGAGGACGAACGGGCTGTCCAGGTTCCGCGCGTCGATCCCCTCGGCGGATACGTTCTCGTCGTCGAGGGCAGCGGTAGCGACTTCCACCTCGGAGAACTTCGAGGTGAGACCGGTAGCGGAGATGAGGCTCTCCTCCGCTGGGGTATACGTCGTAGGGTCGATACGAGACATGGGCTACCTGTACCTGTTTATCATCAGCAGGCTACCCCCCTCCCACCAGAAGAACCTCTGTGTCAGGGAAGCACCGGAGTCCGGGGACGGGCAGAGCCACTGGATCTGGACGGAGTGAGACCCCTGGGTGACAGGGATGTCCGAGACCAGGAAGACAGAGGTCATGTGCGTGTAGATCTTGTCCGACTGCGCAATGACTCCCAGGCCGGGGATCACGAGCTGGAACCTGAAGTACATGTCCGCCGACCCAACTACGGAAGAGGACTCGTGCCACGCCCAGCAGTTGAACTCCACATGAAGCATCCCCTCCTTGCAGGCCATGGAGGGGGCCGTGCTGTGCGTAACCCAGCCGCCGTGGTAGAGATCGTAGTCTACACCCTCGTACCCTGAGGTAAGCGAGTCGTAGTAGCTGGAGTCCAGCATAAGACCATCGGTGATGGACCCCCTCCATGCAGCCCGGGTAGCCAGCTCCCCACGGCCGATACAGGAAGTAGGGAGGTTCTCCCGGTCAAGAGACCCATTGAGGGTCTGAACCATCGCGTTGAACTGGTTGTTGAACTCGTCATACTGTGGGGTCATCGCAACGCGGTGCTGCCCCTCCTGTCGTACAAAGCTCATGCCGTACCCCTCCCAGACCTTCTACGCTGGTCGCTGACCTGCAGCTCTACTGTGTAGCCCATCAGCACGAAGTCCTTGTCGGTCTCCAAGGACCAGGCCCATACAGTAGCCCCGTTATCCGGGATGTCGAAGCCGAGGTGCATAACCGGAGTACGCTTCCACCTCGTAGTGCCATAGACTGCCGTGGTGCCGAGGACGTGTTCGTCGGGAAACTCAGGCCTCTGTAGCTTCACGGTCTTGCTGGTCGTCGCAGCCGAAGAAGACTCGCCGACGTGGGTGCTGACCTGGACGGATGTGGACCCCAGCGCGAGACACTCCAGGTACAGGTACTTCACCGTCTTGTGTCGGATGGGGTCTCCGAAGTCGTTGAACACGGTACGGAACCGCGAGGTGGGGGGGTCACCCTCGACAGCGTTGGCCCCTGATGACCCCCAGCCTCCTACCCTCTTCCTGCTGATGACGAAGATCCCGGCAGCGAAGTTACCGCTGCCGTCGTTGCCTACAGAGTGACCGAAGAGAATGTCCCCCTGGTGATCCGTCAGGCAGACAGATACAGGCCAGCCCACCCGTGTAGACCACGCAGGTCCTCCCGGGGCATCCAGGTGAAGGACGTGCCCGAGGCTGGGGATCTCCGAACCATCGGCCGGGACATACAGATGATACTCCCTCCACTTCTCCGAGTACGTCGCGGTGGCCCTCGCCATCGCCCCGAGGCTCCACCTTCTGACGCTCCTCAGAATCGGATCAGAAATGCGCCGGGTGACCAGGCTTGCTCCACCGTCGAAGCCCCCGGAGACGGCGTAGATGCCCCCGGATGAAGCGGGAAACACTACGCCGACCCCCGGAACCGTGACGATCGCGGAGGGGCTTGAGCACCCAATCCCTTCCTCGAAGGGCGTGATGCGGAACCCTGACTGGGGGTCTCCTCTCACGACCTCGATGCTGTGCTCTCGGAAGACCAGGACGTTGTTGTAGTAGGGCACCACGGCCTTGATGTCCCCACCCCGCCGGTGGCCCACCTGAAAGACGTTGAGGGCGGGGAAGGCGTCAGGGTGCAGGGGGGAGGAGTAGTACAGGCTGGTAGGATCGGAGGGGCCGCCAATCAGGAAGAGCGTCTGCATGTGGACGACGCCACCCGATGGCTGACGGGTAGGCAGGGGCACGGAGTCCCCGTCGTCCGGGGCGAGTGCCCCCAGCCTGGAGTCCGGTACCCAGCTCACTGCGCTCTTTTCGTTGTTGTTCCAGATGGTCTGCTCGTAGTAGAACAGCTCCTCGCTCAGATCGTCCGTGTCCCCGAGGTTCTTGGTCCTGTAGAGGATCCTCCCTACCGTCCCGTCAGGTCCCGTAGGCATGTTCTCCAGGTAGACACACTGCCGCCTCTGCTCGTAGAACCCTCCGGTGGAAGAGGGTTCCGTCGTCCACTTGAGGTTCGCGGTGGCCGCAGAGATGGGGCTTACGCTACCGGTCTCGCTGATGAAGGCCACCTTCCAGCGGTATCGGTTGACGGAGCCCCCCTTCGCGAACCCCAGCCCCAGCCCGTCCGACCCGAAGGTCACAGCGAAGTTCTGCTCGTCAGGCCCCTTCGAGTTATCCGTGTCTACTCCCCACGGGCGCGGGGCGCTGGGAACTGTGGACCACCCCAGGTCTGTCAAGCGCTGACCGTCGAACTTCTTGGGCCGGTCGTGGCCGTTGACGATGATCAGGAAGCGACCAAAGGGGATGTACTGTGTTCCAGCCTCGGTCGGAGTAGGGACGTGTCTCCCGGTCTGCAACGTCTCCGTCGCTCCAGGGTTGCCTTTGACGTACCGAAGCTCTGCGCCGTTGCCAGTGTCCACCTCGTACAACAGGAAGCGGACCTTCCCCCCGTGAGTGCTCCACTCGTACATCGACAGGATGCGCGTGTCCGAGTTGAACGGCGCATAGAGGGTGGAGCCGGGAAAGAACTTCTCGAAGCCCAGCTTGGTAGACCAACCCTTCGTAGCAGGGTCGATGGTCACGTTCTCCAACACCTCGAAGGCAGAGGGGCTGTGGGCGGCTCTCTCGTCCAACCCCCCGAGGGGGGAGAACCTCTGGGAGGCAGCGACCTTCATCAGGGGGTCTCGTAGGTGATCGTGCGGAAGGGGTCAGGAGAGCTGTCCTCGAAAGCGTTGCCTCTCACGACGCGCCTTGCCCGGGTGTTCAGCTCTCGGAGCCGCATCTTATCCTTCTGAGCGTCTGCCTTCCGACCCCAGACCGCAGCCAGCTCGGGGCTCTCGTGCCGGTTCAGGCACTCCTCCACAGCCCGGAAGAGCAGCAGCCGGTGGTTCGTCGGAGGTAGCTCCGGGATATCCGTGTCCTCGATCAGAAGACGCGGCCGGTGCAGGTAGCGAACGCTGAGCTGCAAGTCCTCGTCCTGGCGTGGGTAAAGCCTAACGGCCTTCCAGTTCCCCCCGCCCTCGTGCAACCTGCTCTGGCCCACAGGCCATGTACCTGGGATGATGATGGGTCCCCCGAGGCTGGTGCTGTCGTCGTCAATGACGCTGTTGTCTGAGGCGTAGAAGGCGCGGTAGCCGGGAACCTTGACGTAGATCTTCTTGCGAATACCGCTGCCGGTCCCCGTGTCCTGGATGCCAGAGACTGTGATCTCCTCCGTGGCGGAGGTCGCGTAGATCTCTGCAACAGGGGAGGGTCCACTCTCGATGTCCTTCCAGACGTAGGTGTAGCATACGTAGTAGGTGCCCGTCGTCGGGACAGGATGGGTCACGCCCGAGTTGTTGATGGAGAGGGTAGGGGCAGTGACCGGGGGAGGTACGAACCTGTCCTCTGCTGGGACCCAGCCCTGCGGAGTCCCCGTGGCGTCAAGGTCGAGCTGCCAGTCCTCATCCTCGCTACGGGTGATCGGGGAGAACTTCCCCCTGGTGTCGTTGTAGGACCGTATCTCCAAACCGAGGACCTCAGCGCAATCCTCCGGCATGATCACGTAGCGGTGCTTGATCGTGACGGTCACGTCCGTAGCAGCGGACCAGGACGGGGTAGACCCGTCCAAGCCCTTGACGTAGATCTCCGTGGAGCTGGCCCTGCTGACGATCTCGTACTCTCCGTCGTTCCCGTTCGACCCCCGGATCTCGCAGATCATGCCCTCAGAGTTACCGTCCGTCGTCCCGGGCAGGGTGATGCTGTTCTGGGAGAGGACCAGCGTGACTCCGGTGAAAACCTGGTCCGCCTTGACGTTGACCTTCCGGGTGCGTTGGGCGAACCTCCACTCCTGCTCAACGCCAAGCTCAACGAGGATCGAGTTGAGGATGGCATCCACCTCAACGCGATCCTCGTCGATGTCCGGGTTGTACTTGGTGAGGGAACTGATCCCGCTTCTAAGGTCTTGCAGGTTCATCTTGCCCCCTATTCACGAAGAAGCCCCGCAGCCCCACTGCCCCCTGGGGACGACGAAGGAACTGCGGGGCGGGCAGTAGAAAAGGAGCTGACTACCGCCGGTAGAAGTACGCAGAGCAGAGGCCACCTGAGTCGTCCGTCAGGGCCACACCGATGATCATGTGCGTGCCAATGGGCCCCTGCGCCACCATCCCGCCAGTGGTGTGGAAGTACAGGGGGTCGCCGGCGTCGATGTCGGTGTGGGCGGAGACCGCCTCGACGTAGCCGAGAGCCACATCCACCAGCTCCCCGCTGGCGGCGTCCGAGAGGGCGATTCCGGCGAACAGAGCCTCGGTGCCCTGGACGGTCTGCGCCACCACGACCCGCATCCGGTTGGCTGCGATGGGCTCGCTGATGTCGAAAATGAGCGCGTCCCCAGCGGAGATAGCGCCCCCTGCCTTGTAGGTGACGACGTGCTGCCGGTCCTCCAGGCCAAGGGGGTTGTCACTGGTAGCCAGGCTCTGGTAGATCATGTCAGACATGTCTTGATCCTGTTGAAGCTCGGAGGGTTACGGGACGGTGTCGTAGAGGACGCCCTGGCTACCCAGGTGCTCAGCGACGTTCTGCACGCGGACGATGATGTCGGCGCTCATCACCAGCTTGCCCGACACCTTCTGGAAGTCCATCAGCTCGAAGAAGGCATCCTCGTCGAAGAAGGGCTTCAGCCACTCCCCGTTGATGAAGTACATCAGAGGACGGAACTGCCCGCTGGTGGTGATGCTGGAGTACAGAGTGTCCAGGTCCACGCTGCGACGGATGCCTGCAAGGCCGAATGCCAGCTCCAGCCGACCAGCATTGAAGATGGTGTTGTCGTTGGGGTTGACGTACCGCTCCTGGGGGAACAGCCTCGCCTTGTACGCCTTGAAGGCTTCCTTCGTGCAGAGCCCCAGGGTCGGGACCGAGCCGTCAGGGCTGTAGTCCTGGCAGTCCTGGTAGAGGTCCGTCATGTCCTCGTCGATGTCCACGGTGCCGCTGAGGTCGTGGGACTTCGACTGGTTGTTGAAGGGGTTCGAGGCCCCACCGAACGCGGTGGCAGCCTTGCTCAGACCACCGACGGTGTTGCTCTGGCCGGTGCCGTAGGTCCCTTCCTCCAGGAAGCCGGTCGCGCTGTTCAGGCCGTACAGGCTGTTGAGATCGCTCAAGATCGTGGAGAGGCCTGCCACGCTGGCCTTCTCATACTCGCGCTTGAGCTGGCTCATCACCCGCTTCATACGCTTCTCCAGGATCTTGATCTGCGCAGCCTCACCCTTGTTGGACAGCTCGTCCTTCTTGGAGAGAGCCACGAGCCCGGAGTAGTCGCACCAGTTGTAGACCGCCGTCTCGCTCACGTCGCGGACGGTCTGGTTGGTGTTCTCGTAGCCGTTGCTGTACTGCGTGATGTTGCTGTGCTCGCGGACGACCACGTCCACGTCCACCTGCTTGCCGCCGCTGACCAGCTCCACCACATCGACCGCACGGTTCTTCTTGCCGCCCTCCCCTTCGCTGCCGACCTTGCCACCGGTCATGTGGTGGAGGAGGGGGGTGCCCATAAAGATCTGATCGACGGCCCGAGGGACCAGCCGGCGGAGGGTTGAGGAGGCGACATCAGGGCTGATGGTAGCCATTTCTCACACTCAGGTCTGGAGGTTTCCTATGTGCATTCGGGGAGTAGCCTGACCTCCAGGGTTCCCTGATAGCACATCCATATCAGACGACTTTTCGTTTGTCAAATCAAGCCTTCTTCTTCTGCTTGAGGTACGCGTAGATCGCAGCCGCGCCCTTCCTCATGACGTAGTCAGGAACTTCGGGCTCTGCCCCGGCTCTCCGGGCACCACCAATCTTGAGTCCCGCGCGCTTCGCTTCGTCCCTGTACCGCTGCATCTCGGCATCGG
>RFHL01001165.1 GCA_003696875.1 Bacteroidota bacterium
CCGTTTTTCCTTACTGCCCTGCGGCGGGCCTACATGGACATTCTCTCTAAAATACAACAAGATAAAAGGTAATATTCACCCAATGAATACCCCTACTCCACCTCCGGGGTCTTATCCGAGCAGCCTGCCTGAAAGCGGCCAAAAACAAAGCCGGAAATGTTTTCTTAGCTTTGTCCCATCAATTGTGTCACTGGTTATCAGACGATATCGATGAAACATACATGGTGGAAAAACGGGGTTATCTACCAGATTTATCCCCGTAGCTTTCAAGACAGCAATGGCGACGGCATCGGCGACCTGTCGGGCATCACGGCCCGGGTCCCTTACCTGGCAAAGTTGGGCGTGGACATCGTCTGGCTAAGCCCGGTATACCAGTCGCCCAACGACGACAATGGCTACGACATCAGTGATTATTACGCCATCATGCCGGAGTTTGGCACGATGGCCGACTTTGACCACCTGCTCGACACCTTGCATGCCCACGGCATCAAGCTGGTGATGGATCTGGTGGTCAATCACACCTCGGACGAGCATGCCTGGTTTCAGCAGGCCCGTACCGACCCCCACAGTCCCTATCGGGACTATTATATATGGCGTCCGGCGGCGGCAGACGGCGGACCGCCCAACAACTGGCGATCGTTCTTTTCAGGCAGTGCCTGGGCATGGGACGAAGCGGCCGAAGCCTATTACCTCCACCTGTTCTCCCGCAAGCAGCCCGACCTGAACTGGGAAAACCCGGCCGTGCGGCAGGAAGTCTATAAACTCATGCGCTTCTGGCTGGATAAAGGGGTGGATGGCTTCCGGATGGATGTAATCCCCCTGATATCCAAGCGTCCGGGCCTGCCGGATCTGGACTGGGAACAGTTAGGCACCGACTTTGGGGCCGCCTACGCCAATGGCCCCCGGGTACACGAATTTTTGCAGGAGATGCACCGGGAGGTCTTGCAGCACTACGATCTGGTCACCATCGGTGAGGGGATCGGGGTCCAGCCCGATCAGGCGCTGGACTACGTAGGCGCCGATCGCGCCGAACTCAATATGATTTTTCACTTTGGCCATATGTTTCTTGACTGGGGTCCCGGAGGGCGCTGGGACCCGCAGGCATATAGCCTGCCAGCCTTCACCCGGGTCTTCGAGACCTGGGATCAGGCGGTTGGCGATCAGGGGTGGAATACGATCTACCTGGGCAACCATGACTTCCCCCGCCTCGTCTCCCGTTTCGGGGACACCTCGCAGTACCATTCAGAATCGGCCAAGCTGCTCGCCACCCTGCTGTTTACGCTTCGGGGGACTCCCACCATATACCAGGGGGATGAGATCGGCATGACCAATGCGCCCTTTGCCCGGGTCGAGGATTACCGCGACGTGGATTTTTTCAATGCCCTGGCCGCGCTGCGCGCGGCGGGGGGCGACGAGGCGGCCTTTCTCAAGGCCGCGGCCACCCACGCGCGCGACCATGCCCGCACCCCCATGCAGTGGACAGCCCAGGCCCCTGCGGCCGGCTTCTCCGATGGTACGCCCTGGATTTTGGTCAATCCCAATCATACCGAGATCAATGTGACCCAACAGGAACATGACCCGCACTCGATCCTGGCCTTCTACCGCCAGCTCATCCAGCTACGCCGGGAAAATCCCCACTGGATCTATGGTGAAACCGAAATCCTGGAAGACGACCATCCCAATCTGTACGTATATGCACGTACCATGGATAACCATCGCAGCCGTATCGTGCTCAACTTCTCGGCTGTGGCCCGCCAAACTGTGGACCCTCAACTCCTGAGCGGTAAGCTCGTACTTACCAACTATCCGGAAGGCGAAGTTCCCCCCACCTTTCTTCGCCCCTGGGAAGCCCGCATCTATCAGGTGTGGGCCCCAGGCTCCTCCCATTAATCCATCCTTCCCTATGCGCGTCCTTGCTCTGCTCCTTTTGCTGATGTTTTGGCTTGGTGGAAAGACCATAGCTAACCCGCCCGACTCCCTGGCCGGCAAGCGCCTTGCGGTCTATCTGAGCAGCAAACACTTTTCCATGACGGAGACCTTCAACATGGAAGTCGCCCAGTTTCTGACGGTGGATGAGGATCGCTCATGGATGGGCCGGATGAAGGAGGAATTCATGATTCGCATGGGGTGGCTCTTTACAGAGCAGCTACAGGCCCTGAGCGGGGCCGATACGGTCATTTTCCTCAACGCCGACCTTCCCCGGGGACGGGCTTTCATCGACACCTACGATGCCAGCACCGGCCGCCTGCGGCGTAGCGCCCCCGAAGCGCTGCAGGATCTGGACCATATCCTGGTGCTCAGCCCTTTCTCTCTGGGCTCCCGCATCCACCGCTCGGTCTATATCCGCTCCAACCGCATGATCTCCGAGCGGATTCCGGTTGAGGTCATTGACATGACCCTGACCTGGCTCAGCCCTATGGCGCCCAGCCAGGCCCGCGAAACCCGCGTCTGCTACGACCGCTTGAAAACACCCCGTCCCCCTTCCCCCTTTGACCTGCATGCTGAACACTCAGGCATGGGCAAGGTACTGAGTCAGGCCTTTTCCCAATGGTGGGATCAGGAGCAGGGACAGCAAGAGAGTACTTGTGAGGAATAAGGGGAAACTCACCGCATTTCGACAGGCGAGGTCCCTGCGAGCTAGTGCTCTTTCAAGTGAAACATGACGGGAAGGCGGTCGCAGATTTTTTCGCAGATCATGGTCCCGGCAAGCCGGGAAGTTTGGCGGGTCGAAGATCCCGGTTCTATCG
>RFHL01001166.1 GCA_003696875.1 Bacteroidota bacterium
CGGCTCCGCCACCCAGATCGATTCCCTATGTCTGCGCTGGCCCGACGGGCGCTACCAGCGCATCCTCCAACCGGCTGTTGACGAGTTGCTCACCCTCAGCTATGCCCCGGACGGGCCAGCGGCGCCCGCCCCGGCGCCCCCTCCGCCCCTGCTGCAAGCGATGACGGTGGCCGGCCTCTCGGCCTACCAGCATACCGAAAATCCCTACAACGACTTCGATTTCGAAGTCCTGCTCCCGCACAAGCTGTCCCAGTGCGGTCCCGGCCTCGCCGTGGGCGACCTCAATGGCGATGGCCTCGACGACCTTTGGGTAGGTGGGGCCAAAGGGCAGCAGGCTCAAATATTTACCCAGGCCCCGGATGGAACCTTTTCTGCCATCTTGCCCTATCCAGAAGACAGCGTCTACGAAGACGCGGCCGCCCTCTGGCTTGATGCCGACGGCGATGGTGATCAGGATCTCTATGTCGCCAGTGGTGGCAACGAACGACCGGAAGGCGAAGCCTTTTATCAGGATCGTTTCTATCGCAATACCGGCGGCCAACTCATCCGTGACCACGAGGCGCTGCCAGATCTGACCGGCAGCGCCGGCAGTGTGTGTGCCGCCGACTATGATCGGGACGGCGACCTCGACCTTTTTGTGGCGGGCCGTCTGGCCCCCCGGCGCTACCCCTACGCGGGCCGGAGCTATCTGCTGGAGAATGACAACGGCCGGTTTCGGGATGTGACCGGCGCGCAGGCCCCCGGCCTGCGGGAGGCCGGCCGGGTGAGCCAGGCCCTCTGGGCCGATCTGGATCAGGACGGCTGGCCCGAGCTCCTGCTGGTGGGCGAATGGATGGCCCCGATGTGCTTTCAGAACCAGAAAGGCCGCCTGCAACGCGTCACCAGCCCCGGCCTTGACGAGGCCACCGGCTGGTGGAACAGCCTCACCGCCGCCGACTTCGACGGCGATGGCGACCTGGACCTGGTTGCCGGCAACCTCGGCCTCAACAGCCGCTATCAGGCCAGCCCGCAGGCCCCCCTGCAACTGCACGCCAAGGACTATGACGAAAACGGCCAGGTCGACCCGATCATGAGCTTCCAGCTGGAAGGAAAGTCCGTCCCGGCCCATTACCGCAATACGCTCACCCGGCAGATCAAGGCCATGTACCGCCGCTTTCCCTCCTATGCCGACTACGGCCGGGCTACGATGGAGGTCGTCCTGACCCCCGCTGAGCGCGCAGGCGCGCTCACGCTTTCGGCCGCATGCCTGGAAAGCAGCTATTTCGAAAACCTGGGCGAAGGCCGTTTCCAGCGCCGGGCCTTGCCCCGGCTGGCGCAGGTGGCGCCCGTCTTTGGGTTGCTCCCCCTGGACGTAAACGGTGATGCCGCGCTCGACCTCGTCCTGGTCGGGAATTCTTATGCCACCGAGACCCATGTGGGCAATTACGACGCCATGCAGGGGTTGGTGCTCCTCGGTGACGGGAAGGGGCAGTTCCGGGCCTTGACGGCCCGGGAGAGCGGTTGGGTAGCCCCCGGGGATATGAAGGCGCTGGTACGGCTCCGCCGGGCCGATGGCAGCAGCTTGCTCTGTGCAAGCCGCAATCAGGGAGGGCTGAGCCTGGCCGGCCTCGATGGGCACAGCCTGGCCCTCCAGCCGATGGACAGCCATGTGC
>RFHL01001167.1 GCA_003696875.1 Bacteroidota bacterium
AGCTGGGGATGTTTGACCCACAAGAGCGGGTGCCCTGGAGCCAGATCCCCTATGCCGTCGTCGGCAGCGACGCCCATGAGGCGCTTTCCCTCGATGCTTCCCGCGCCTCTATCACCCTGCTGAAAAACGAAAACCAGACCCTGCCCCTCTCGCCCGCGGTGAAGAAGATTGCGGTCATCGGCCCTCTGGCCGATGACTATCAGGTGCTGCTGGGCAACTACCACGGCACCCCCACCCGCTGGACCACCCCGGTCGAGGGGTTGCGGGCCAAGGGCCTGGAGGTAAGCTACGCCACCGGCAGCGAGATCGCGCCCGGCTTCCCGGCCCTTGAGGTGGTACCTGCCACGGCACTGCGTCACGAGGGGCAGCCCGGCCTGGAGGGCTCCTACTATACCAACCCCGCCTGGGAAGGCGCGCCTGCCCTGACCCGGCAGGACGAGACCATCGATTTCATCTGGGTGGAAGAAGGACCCATCCCCGGCGCGCCGGGGGACTCCCTTTCCGTTCGCTGGACGGGTGAACTGGTGGCCCCCGAGACGGGGACCTACCGCATCGGTCTGCGGGCCTGCAATGCCGGCCGCCTCTTCTGGGGCGACGAACTCAAACTTGAGTACGACAACATTCACCACCCGCTGACGCGCTTTTTCTCGGTTAAGCTCACGGCCGGGCAGGCCTATCCCGTCACCATCGAGATGGCCAGCCATCACACCGATCCGCAGGCCCGCCTGCTGTGGGCCCGGGAAGATGCCGACCTGCTGAGCCCGGCCCTCGCCGCCGCCGAGGCGGCGGAGGTGGTCGTCCTCTGCCTGGGGCTGAGCCCCGATATCGAGGGCGAAGAGATGCCCGTGAGCCTGGAAGGCTTTGACGGCGGCGATCGCACCGACATCAAGCTCCCCCGCCCGCAGCGCGAACTGCTCGACGCCATCACCGCTCTGGGCAAGCCCACCGTGCTCGTCGCTATGGGGGGCAGCGCCATTGCCCTGCCCGACCAAGATGTAGACGCCAGCCTGATGGCCTGGTATCCCGGCCCTCATGGCGGTACCGCCATCGCCGACGTCCTTATGGGCGACTACAATCCCGCCGGCCGCCTGCCGGTGACCTTCTACCGGCAGATCGAGGACCTGCCCGACTTCAAAAGCTACGACATGGCCGGCCGCACCTACCGTTACTTCGAGGGAGACGTAAGCTATCCTTTTGGGCACGGCCTCAGCTACAGCAGTTTCTCCTACGGCAAGGTACAGGTTCCGGCGACTATCCCGGCTGGTGAAGGCTTCACCGCCCTGGTCGAGGTGACCAACACCAGCGATCGCGCGGGCGAGGAAGTCGTACAGCTCTACCTCACTGACAATGAGGCCTCGGACGTAAAGCCCCTACGCAGCCTGGTTGGGTTTCAGCGGATCAAACTGGAAGCGGGTGCCTCCCAGATGGTGCGCTTTGAGGTTAGCCCCGGGCAGACTGCCCTCATCACCGAAGACGGCCGGACCGTCTACGAGCCCGGCACGCTCACCCTGCACGCCGGTGGCGGGCAGCCGGGCCATGCGACCACCGCCTCGGCGGTGGTGGAGGTGAAGTAAGGCGGGTTGAGATGGAAAAGCCCTGATAAGGATTCCACATCCTTATCAGGGCTGGTTTTTTCAGGCCGAGCAAGACAAGAGGTATTAGCTCCGAAAGTCCGGACACAAAAAAGCCCAGCATATGCCAAATGGTGGAAACCGATGCTTGGACCGTTTGCTGGGCATTCCCTTCATCATAAGAGAGGGCGCTTTGGGTATACGATAGGAGGAAGAGATGTGTTGTGCTCAAGACCTAACAGGTTTCGAAAACCTGTTAGGTCTTGGGTCGCGGGTTACGGCTTATTCGCAGCATGACCAGACCTAACAGGTTTATCCCCCATCCAGCTGAGGAAACCTGTTAGGCCTCTCTTTCTTAGAGGTTTATAAATAGCGGCGCACGCCTCGGGTGTGTAGCATGTCTCAATACCCCGCAGGGCAAGGCCTCCATGGAGGTTTGTTCGTATCCGTTCCACCAACCCCATCTTGCTCTTTGGGTGCGAGGGTGCGACCTTTGGGTCAAAAGCTAAACAATGGATCAAGTCAACACTCAGGCTGCG
>RFHL01000103.1 GCA_003696875.1 Bacteroidota bacterium
CGTCTATCTGGCCACGGGCCTCACGCGCGGCGCTGCCGCGCCGGAGCATACCGAGGACCTGCGCCTGTGCAAGATGCCACTGGAGGCGGTCTTTGCCGAGGTGGAGGCGGGCCGCATCACCGACTCTATGACGGTGGCGGCGACCTACAAGCTCATGATGCTGCGCGCCCAGGGAGGGCCATGATCCGGGCTAGGAACATATGTTTGTGTATCTTTACGCCCCTTGCGGGACGGATGCGGGCAGCGCTGACGGCGCTCCGGCCGTTTTCCCAGAGAACAAGCGCCACCCTTTCTGCGAATCAGCCCTTGCCAGTTCTGTTTGCTTATGAAGTCTTTCGTTTCCCTGCTGACGGCCCTGCTCTGGAGCCTGGTCCTGTCGTGTTCCTTGCTGTCCGCCCAGGACCTGTACGTGCGGGAGCCCTTTGTGCGAGAAACCCTGCCCGGGGACTTCGGGACCCCCGTCGGACTCACTTTTGATGAAAACGGCCGGCTATTCCTCTGGAACAAAGGCGGCAAAGTCTTTCTCATCGAAGACGGTCAGTCGACCCTGTTTCTGGATATCAGCGAAGAGGTGTCCAACACCGGGGATAACGGCTGCCTGGGCTTTGTGCTACACCCCGAATTTGCCCAAAACGGCTATGTGTACCTCTTTTACACCGTAGACCGCCACCACCTGGACCACTTTGGCAAGGCCAGCTACGACCCGAACAAAAGTACCACCTGGGCGGCCACGATCGCCCGCCTGACCCGCTACACCGCCGATCCCGCCAACGGGATGCGCAGCGTCTTGCCCAGCAGCCGTAAGGTGCTCATGGGCACCACGCGGGCCGAAGGCCCGCCGGTGATGTTTGTGTCGCATGGGGCCGCCGACCTCGCCTTTGGCGAGGATGGGAGCCTGCTCGTCGCCATGGGCGACGGCGCGCCCTGGACCCATCCCTCAGCAGGTGGACCGCCCTACTACGGCTTTGAGGCCGAAGGCGTGGTAGGGGGATTTTATCCTGCCAGCCATGATGTGGGGTCTTTCCGGGCCCAACTGCCCGACTCCAAGGCGGGGAAGATCCTCCGGATTGATCCCGAGACCGGCCTGGGGATGCCTGGCAATCCTTACTTTGACCCCGCCCATCCCGAGGCGACCCGTTCCATGGTTTGGGCCCTGGGCCTGCGCAATCCCTTCCGGATCAGTGTGCGGCCCGGCACGGGCCTCAGCGATCCGGCGGCCGGACAGCCGGGCACCCTCTACATCGGCGATGTCGCCGGGGGCCTGTGGGAAGAGCTCAATGTGCAGCGCCTCGGCGGCCAGAATTTTGGCTGGCCGCTTTACGATGGCTACTACCTCAATGAAGTCTTTAACGAGCTCTCCCCGGCCAACCAACTGGCCCCCAACCCGGCCTATGGGCAGGGGGGCTGTGACGAACCCTATTTTAATTTCCGGGACCTCTTGCGGCCCGACCGTCGTGGGGTCAATACCGTGCCGAATCCCTGTGATCCGTCTCAGTTGATTCCGGCAGATATCCCCAGTTTCCGGCATGAGCGGGCGGCCGTCATCTGGCCGCATCCCGATACGGCGCTCAACCCCCGGCGGGGTACGCACATGCCCCCGCCGGGGGTTGAGCGCC
>RFHL01001168.1 GCA_003696875.1 Bacteroidota bacterium
CACCAGGATCAGGGCCGCAGTTCCCACCCCGATGCCTCCGATGGAGACCCAGGTGATGATGTTGATGGCGTTGCTTTTTTTGCGGGAAAAAAGGTACCGCCGGGCGATCTGATAGGTCAGGCGCATGGCATCAGACGGGGTCAGCGTCGTCGTCTTCAGGAGAAGGAGGGGGGATATCGAGGCCGTCGATCAACTGGTTGATGCGGTCGGCTTCGATGAAGGAATCGTCGGCGTAGAAACGCAGCTCGGGGATCTTGCGCACCTTGTTGCGGATGCGCTGGGCGAGGCTGTACCGTACCGCCCAGGCGTTGTCATTCAGGGCTTGTACGGCGGCCTCCAGCTTGCCGTCGGGCAAGACCGTGATATACACCTTGGCGAGGCTCAGGTCGGCCGTCACCCGGACGAGGTGAATGGTGAGGAGGGCACCGGGCGTGTAGGCATGCTCCACGCTGATCAGGTTGCTCAGCTCCTGCTGGACCAATTTGGCCAGTTTTTTTTGAACAATGGTCTCAGACATCTACTTTTGTGCGCATATGACGGGGTGAATCCGCAGGACGAAGGTACAAAATGCTGACTTATTTCCGAATCCTGGCCTATGGCCGGCCCTACCTTCGCTACGGCGTCCTGGCTCTGGCAGCCTTGCTGGTGTCCACCCTCTTCAGCGCCGTTTCGCTGGTCTCCGTCATCCCCTTCCTCGAAATCCTCTTCAATACCGAGCCTGTCCCGCCGCCGACCGAGCCGCTGGTGTGGTATGCGGCGGATTCGCTCAAGGCCCACGGTTTTTACCTCCTCAGCCGGGGTATGGCCGAGCTGGGCCCGCAGCAGATGCTGCTGTATTTTTGTCTGTTCCTTCTGGTGGCCATTCTGATCAAAAATGTAGCCCGCTACCTGAGCGCCTTTTGGGTGGCGCCCCTGGAGCACGGCATCGTGCAGGCGATGCGGGACGATCTGTTTCGCAACCTGAGCAGGCTGGGGATGGCCTACTTTACCCGGCGCAAAAAGGGCGACCTGATCGGGGTGCTGATCGGAGATGTGCA